>DASZPC010000136.1:0-15639 GCA_035550455.1 Chitinophagales bacterium
CGCCCTGCTGATTGGTAACAATAATTATGCGCCTGAAAATTCCCGATAACTTTTTTAATGCATCTAACACCCCCTCCAAAAAATAAAACTCATCCCACTTTTTTACATAATCGTTAGGGTACAGCAAATTAATAACCCCATCGCGGTCAAGAAACAGGGTCCAGTTTTTATCAATATTCAGTTCGCTCAGGGTCATTCAAACTTTTCCTTAAATTCGGTTTGTGCGCGCTCAAGGTCTTCGGGTATGCCAATATCAATAAAATAATCATTAAACACGCAGCCGTTTATTTTCAGCCGGCCCACGTATTTTTCCAGCAGGTCTTTTTCAAGCGAAAATTTTTCAGGCAGGTTTAACTGTGTAAATAAATCTTTGTGGGCATAATACACTCCGCCATTAATCAATCCTTCGGCCATTGGCTTCTTTTCTATAAAGGCAGTAATGCGGTTTTCAGTATTCAGTTCAACGGTGCCGTAGCGGTCAAAGTTTTGCAGGGGTTTTAAGGCAAGCGCCAAATCGCTGACTGTGGTTTTGTAAAAAGCTTTCAACGCATGTAAATCAATATCAAAAAATGTATCGCCGTTTAAAACAAAGGCGTTGCTATTTACTAATTGATATGCTTTTTTAATTCCCCCACCGGTGCCCAGCGGTTCTTCTTCAATAGAATATTGAATAGTAATATTACCATACCGGTTACCGAAAAAATCTTTCAGCGGTTCGTATTTGTAACCTACTGCCAATATTACATCGGTAACATTATATTTTTCAAGGTATTTGAAAATATAATGCAGAAAGGGCTGCCCGTTAACAGGCGCCATGGGCTTGGGTATATCTTTTATTACACCCCTTAACCGGGTACCCAGGCCGCCTGCAAGTATGATAACTGGTTCCATTGTGCAACAAAAGTGTCAAAACAGTTGAAATAAAAAAACCGGGCATAGCCCGGCTTTTAAACGCAACAGTTGATGGCTATTCCTGTTTATTCAGCCTGCGGCTGAAATACATGAATATTGCCAGGGTAAGGAAAAGCCCTATTGAGCCAATGAGCAGCGAAAGGTCTTCTAACTGTAAGGTAGTGAACAGGAAAGCGTAAAGCAGCACCTGTATAATCGCCGTGATGAGCGAATAGAATTTACTTTCGAGCACGCTGATAGAAAACAGGCTGATGAGCGTGGTTACCGCCGCCGCCGAAATAAAATACGCCGGGTTAAAGCCCGTCCATTCCGAAAGGGAGAGGAGCAGCAGGTAAAAAATGCTGATGGCTAAACCAATAAGCAGGTACTGCACCGGGTGTACGCTTATTTTGGAGCGCAGCTCAATAATGAAAAAGAATATAAACGTGAGCGATATAAACAGCACACAGTAGTGTACCGAGCGATGCGATTTTTGATATTCATCCGCCGACATCCACATCCGCACCCCGAAATCGGAGTTATGCAGGTTGCTGTTTTGCCCTAGCCAGTGCTGCACAAAGCTGCGGTTCAGTTCCAGCACGCTCCACTCGGCGGTAAAACCGTTGACGTTTTCGGTATGGCTGGTAGGTAAAAAAGCGCCGTCAAAGGAGGGCCCGCCCCAGTTAGAGGTCAGCTTTATTTTATTGTTTTTGCCCACCGGCGTAAAGTATAACGACTGCGACCCCGCAAAGTCGAGGTCGAAACCAAAATTGCCGCCGTTTTGCAGGTCAATACCGGTTAAGGGAAAGCTAATAGCCGAGGGGAACAACTCCTCATCAGCTGCCGGCTGGGCGTTAATGTTGGTGTTGTTCCAGTTAAGCGCCACTTTATTGCGTATGCCCCGCACATCCGATATCCCCAGCAATATTTTGGCTTCGTTTAGCCTGGCGGTGGCAGGCAGGGCAGGCAGGGTGTTTAAACAGGCGCTGTCGAAATTGCCTTCAAAATGCAGTTTGCCGGCATACAGCACCGCCTCATAAATGCCCCGGTGCCGCTTTTGCGATTGCACATCGCCGGTAATACTAAGGTCATCGGGCAGGTAGTAGCTGTACCTTTGCACGGCCACAAACTGGCCACTTTCGTTTTTTATGGTTTCGGTGTAGGGTACGGCAATTACAGGGCCGGTAATTACCTGGGCCTTGCCCCATTTATCGCTTATTTCGTTAATGGCGCTGTTGTGGTTTTCCTCGCGCTCGCGTATCAGGCCCTCTATCATGCCCGAGGGGATAAGCAACACCAAAATAAGGATGCCGATAATAAATAGTTTAATGGTGGGCGACTGGCGGATTTTATTCACCGCCTTTTCGGTAAACGATTGTTTTTCCTGTTCCATAGTTGTTTAGGTTTAGTTGGCTCTTAAACGGGATTTGTATTTTAAAAGTGCTTTGAAGTTCAAAGTTAACATATTTTTAGAAAAGCAAAAAACTTAATTCATCTACCAGCCTATAAACGGAATAGTGTTTAATGATTATATTTATTAAACCTGGAATTATGAAACGAACCCTTACATACGTTTTCCTACTGGCCTGTTTTTTCGGTACGGCGCAAAAAAATGACTATGTATGGCTATCCGGTTACGAAAGCAGCGATGGTTATGATTCCATGGGCAGAGGTTGGGGATTTGGAAATACAAAAATGGATTTTAATCAAAACCCGGTGGATATTAATTACGATTCTTTAGGAATGTATTTTGGATTTACCAATACGAGTTTTTGCGACAATGATGGTCATCTATTGTTATATACCAATGGTATATATGTGGCAAATGCCCATGACCAAATAATTCCCAATAGTTGGGGAATGAATGCAGGATATATTGACCAAGTATGGGATCCTTCGATTCAAACTTATGGTTATAGAAATACCCAAGGTGCTTTAGCCTTACAAAGTATTTCCAATCCCAATCAATATTATATTTTTCATTCTTTTACAGACTCTTTGCCTGGTTCTAATGGAACGGATTTATACTGCGCGAAACTCTTAAACACCCTTATTGATTTGAACGCAAATTCAGGGCAAGGGGAGGCAATTTATAAAAATCAAATGCTGATAAGCGATTCTCTGGGGTATCATATTAATGCGGTACGCCATGGAAATGGTAGGGACTGGTGGGTTCTAATTCATAAACGTGAAAGCAACTGTTTTTATAGAATATTGCTGGATGCTACAGGGCCGCATTTAATGCCTGATTTAACTTGTGGTGGCCTGTATTCTTCCTATCAAACCATTGGTACAGGATGCTTTTCACCGGATGGGAGTAAGTATGCATGTTTGTTTGATTATGGTGGTTTGTGTGTGTATGATTTTGATAGGTGCAGTGGGATGCTCAGTAGCCCACAATGCCTCTCATTGCCTGTTTTAAGAGATTCAGTATGGATAGGTAATGGAGTGGCAATTTCACCGAATGGCCGTTACTTATATGCTTCTATTACCAAGTATATTTATCAATTTGATTTATCAAATGCGAATATTTTTAGCTCGATAGATACAATTGGTAAGTATGATGGCTTTCATCTACCAGTTGGAAGTTTTTTTGATATGGCACAACTTGGCCCTGACGGAAAAATTTACATCAGTTGCGGTAATACAGAGGCAGATTTTCATGTAATCAATAATCCGGACGAGGGCGGTGCCGCTTGTAATTTCGTGCAACACGGGATTAGGTTGCCTACCTTATGTAATTCAGTGCCCAACTTCCCCAACTACCGGCTTGGTGCATTATCGGGCAGCGCCTGCGATACCCTCACAGGCTTAAGCGAGGATTTACGCGCCGAAAAAGAACGAATACTAAAAGTCTATCCTAACCCTGCAAGCAGTTACACCATTGTTGATTACGGTTATACCGATTGGAATAAAGGCGAAGTAAGTTTGGAAATAGCCAATGAATTAGGGCAGGTTGTATATGAGCAAATGCTGCCTATGTATAGCGGTTTTCAGAAATTGGATGTGGGTAGTTATGCTACTGGTGTATATATGGTGTACATTAAACGGGCAGATGAAATAATAGCGACAAATAAGTTTGTAAAGGAATAACTGCATTTGTCCCCCGCCAGCGGGGGAGAGAAAATAATATATGTTTATTTCGTTCGCTCACTTGCAAGAACTTGTCCTGCAAAGGCAGGGATTTAGAGGGACCCAAACAATTCCTCCTCCACCAACTGGCAGATAATGTGGCCCAGCATGATGTGGCTTTCCTGTATGCGGGGGGTGTCTTTGCTGGGCACGTTAAGCAGGTAATCGCAGCTATCTTTCATTTTGCCGCCGGTTTCGCCGGTAAACGAAACAACCACCATGCCGCGCTGCCGCGCTTCTTCCTGCGCCAGCAAAATATTTTTTGAGTTGCCCGAGGTAGAGAGGCCAATCAGCACATCGCCTTCGCGGCCGTAGGCTTTCACCGCGCGTTGGTACACTTCATCGTACGAGTAATCGTTGGCAACCGCAGTAATAAAAGAGGTGTTTACATGCAGGGCTTCTGCGGGCAGGGGCTCACGGTCGCTGTAAAAGCGGCCTGTAAATTCGGCCGCTATGTGCTGTGCATCGGCAGCGCTGCCCCCGTTGCCGCACAAATACACCCGGTGGCCGTTTTTAAAAGCAGCGGTTATAACACCGGCTACTGTTTCAATTTTTGCCAGTAAAGCAGCATCGTTCAATATGCTGGTTTTTACCGCAATGGAACCCTGTATAATAGATTTTATTTTCCCGTTCATGCAAGTAGCAATTAAATGGTCCAGGTGCTAAGCCCGTGCCCGGTAAAATTATAGCGCATTACCCGCCCGCCCAGGCTGTTCAGGGCCTCAATAACGTTAAACTTGGCATTGTAGGGGGCATAAAAAATCATAAAGCCCCCCCCGCCAGCGCCCGAAACCTTGCCACCGGTGGCCCCGGCCTTCATAGCGGCGTTATATATCTTTTCAATATGCGGGTTGCTTATACCCTCGGCCATCGCTTTTTTATGTTCCCAGCCATAGTGCAAAATTTTGCCAATATCGTCCACATTGCCTTTTAACAGGGCCTCTTTCATTCTTACCGCCTGTTCTTTCAGGCTGTGCATGGCTTCAATACTGCGGGTATTTTTCTTTTTTACATTTTCGCTCTGCCGCGCAATAATCTCCGACGACAACCGCGATGTTTCGGTAAAAAACAGCACTAAATTATTTTCCAGTTCGCTCAGCCATTTATACTGCACACGCAGCGGGTTTACAATCACTTTATCGTTGGCGTAAAACTCCATGTAGTTTACCCCGCCAAAAGTAGCGGCGTATTGGTCCTGCTTGCCACCGTGCATAGCAAGGTCTTCACGCTCAATCTTGTAAGCTAAATTAGCAATGTCGTATTCGCCCAGCGGCAATTTCAGCCACTCCACAAAAGCGCCCAAAATAGCTACCACCAGGGTAGAAGAGGAGCCAAGCCCTGAACCGGGGGGCGCATCTACATAAGTAGTTAGCTCAAAAGCCAGCGGTTTTTTTATAAAATCTTTTATTACCCGGTTGTACACCCCTTTAGCCAGCGAAAGTTTACCGTCAATATTCAACTGCTTTTTCGCATCTAACACAACTGTTTCGTTGCGGTCTATTGCCTTCAGGTAAATTTTTGAGCCCTTGAGGGGTTTAATAGTGGCATAGGCATACATGCCTACCGTAATATTTAATATAGCGCCGCCATAAATATCGCTGTAAGGCGAAACATCGGTTCCCCCACCGGCAAGGCCTAAACGTAAAGGTGCTTTACTGCGGATAATCATTGATTATTTTTAACTCTTTCAATCAGATATCTTATGTAATCAAAGGGTGCAGGGTTTGCCTCTACTACACGTCTCAAATACTCTTTTACATTTGGCGGAACTTCATTTTTAGAGTATTCGTGAAGGGGGTTTTTGATTTTAAAATCGGCTTTTCTGATTTGTTTTGAACTGCCAATTGGTTCAAACCAAGGTTCAAATTCTCCCTCTATTTCGATAAGATAGTTATTTGATTCTCCTTTCCTCTTAAAATGAACTTTATACTTGGCCAGCCCAACTTCAGTATAATTAAAATAGTCAGGATGCCTGTTTACATGCTGGGTGGGATCTTCGTCAATCCAGCCTATTGCAAGTTTCCCTTTGTATTCGTTTTTAATTCTTGTAATGACTCCATTGCATCCATTTGCTTTGTAAATATCAGTTTTAATTGAATAGCCTAAAATTGTTAACATCTCCCGCTCAAAGTTACATTCAGGTAGTAAGTAGTTATGCAACATTAATCCACGAACTTTATGAAGTTATAGAAAAGATCAACATTGTAATCTAGAAGTTCTGAAATTTGATGATCAGCTAACTCATGAATTTTTGTTTGATGGTCTTTGTAAGTAGCAATAAAAATTGCTATGTCATCTTTTGGTGTTGAATCTAATAGCGTAGAAATAAGATAAGGACTATGAGTTGTAATAAAAAATTGATTATCTTTACTACGTGATATATTATCCGCCAACATATTAGTGTAAGTGGGAAATGAATGTGTTTCAGGTTCTTCAAATAAAAGGATAGAGTTTGTATTTGATTTAATTGCTGTTAAGTAGAACATTAATCTTTGTAATGTGTCAGCTACCAAATTTATAGGAATAGCATTGGCAACGATTCCTTCTCTGATCTGAACTTCCAGAATATTCTCAGGTGATTTTATAACCAAATCCAATCCATATTCGGATTTGAATATCTCTGCAAAAAATTCCAGCAATTCTCGTTCGCTGTATAAAACCGTAACTATGTTGTCTCCAAATGGTACAACTAAAGAATGTCCATAATATAGGGTTGTAGGGGTATGCGGGAACTGTCTGAATGAATATCTCTTTATTGGACTATAGAAGTTCCGGAAAGGAGTGTTGAGTGTGAAATTATTTATATTATTGTTTTGGGAATAAAAGACAGGACTTTGATTAAATAGGTCAGTTTTTTGATTGGCATATTGAGAATAAAAAAAATCCTCCTCTTCTTTAAGTGTAGAATATGTTGTGTGAATGTTTTCCCGAGCACGCTTTTTTTCTGGATCGATTAAAAAATAATAAATATCCATCGTATTGAATCCAATGTTTATTGCCCCAATGTTTGTATTTATAAAAACAGGCTTTTTAATGTCTTTTCTGTAAAAAAGCTCTTGGACATAATTCATCCTTATAACAGATCTTAAAATGTCAAGATTATAATAGTACCCAAGGCCAAATAGAGAGAGTGCTTCAAGAATGTTGGACTTTCCGACATTCGGTTTTCCTATAAAAAGATTAATCCTCTTACATGAAAAATCTACTTCTTTTATTGATTTAAAATTGCGAATCTGAACTTGCGATATCATACCCCAAATTTGAACGATTTTTTGATAAATACTGAATCTTTAATTTCAAATCCGCTTATAAATCTCAAAAATCTTATCCAGCATAGCGCTCCAGGCATATTTTTTCTTCTCTATTTTAATATTATCGCGCATTACAAAGTCGCGGTGGTTGGCGTAGAAATCTACCAGGGCATCGGCAATGGCTTTTGGGTCAGGTTCTACTACATAGCCCACCTTACCATTGGGCACAATTTCGGGCAGGCCGCCCACATTGGTTACCAGCATGGGCCTATCGAAATGGTAGCAAATTTGTGTAACCCCGCTTTGCGTGGCGTGTTTATAAGGCTGCACTACTATATCGGCAGCGCAAAAATAATTGCGTACCTCATCATCGGGTATAAAATCTGTGCGCATAATCAGCTTATCGGCAATGTTTAGTTGGGTTATTAAATCCCAATACGGCTTTGCGTTGGTATAAAACTCACCGGCTACAATCAGGCGCATGTTTAATTGCCTCACACGTTCATCGGCCATAGCGTGCAGCAAAAGGTCAAGCCCTTTGTAATCCCTTATAAAACCGAAAAAGAGGATATACTCGGTATTTATTTCCAGCCCCAGTTTTTCATAGGCTTCAGTTTTGCTAATGGCGGCCCCGAAATTATCGTATAAAGGATGTGGCGAAAACAGCTTTGGTTTTTTATTGTCGAACTTCTTTAAATCATCCAGTACCGAATCGCTCATGGCAATAAAGCCATCAACTGAATTTACAAAGTATTTAGCCAGTTGAAAATCACCGGGGCGGCCTTCGTGCGGGATAATGTTATCAATAATAGAAATCACTTTGGTTTTGCCGTTTTTGCGCACTATTCGCGAAATGGTTCCCAGGCAGGGCCCCATAAAAGGCAACCAGAATTTTACAATCATTAAATCGGCGTTCAGCTTTGCAATTTCACGGCCTACTTTGCGCCAGTTAAATGGGTTAATGGAATTTACCTTTACATGGATGTAAAGGTCATCGGGCGCAGGTTGGTCGCTGTACTGCGATTTTCCCGGAAAAAGGAAAGAGGGGTATTGCAGGCTAAAGGTATATATCTGCACGCTATGCCCCTGGCTGATAAACTCGCGCGCCAGCCTTTCATTATAAGTTGCAAGCCCGCCGCGTAAAGGATGGGCGCTACCAAGAATAATTACTTTCATTTATTTATAGACAATAGATTTTAAATATGAGATTTGGGAAAATACAATATTAGTGGCAAAGGCCCGAAGGAACAAAGATTTGTAATGAAATTGGCATTCAATCAAGCCCGGTGCCTGCAACTATTGTCTAACTAAGATTTGTGGTTTTCGACACATCATACTGGTTCCTGTCTGCGCCGGAGCGTGAAACCAGTTCGCCAAGAAACCCTGCTAAAAACAACTGTACGCCAATTACAATAGTTAGTAAACCGATATAGAACAAAGGCCGTTCCGTCATCCGGTATTGCTCGAAGGCAAATTTAGCGATGGTAAGGTATAGCAGGATACAAAAACCCGCAAAGAAACTAAGTACGCCTAAGCCGCCAAACAAATGCATAGGGCGCTTGGCAAAACGTGTCATAAACGACACTGAAAGCAAATCCAGAAACCCATACAGGAACCTTTCCATGCCAAATTTAGTAACCCCGTATTTACGACTTTGGTGCTGCACTATTTTCTCGCCTATTTTACTAAACCCTGCTTTTTTTGCCAGTACGGGTATATAGCGGTGCATTTCGCCATATACCTCTACGCTTTTTACCACTTCGTTTTTATAGGCCTTTAGTCCGCAGTTAAAATCGTGCAGGTATATGCCCGACATCATCCGGGCAGCGGCGTTGTATAATTTGGTGGGTATGGTTTTAGTAACCGGGTCATAGCGTTTTTGTTTCCAGCCGCTTACCAAATCATAGCCATCTTCCATAATCATTTTATACAGGGCAGGTACCTCATCAGGCGAATCCTGCAAATCGGCATCCATAGTAATAACCACATCGCCGCCGGCCTGTTTAAAGCCGGTGTTAAGGGCAGCGCTTTTGCCGTAGTTAACGCGGAATTTTATACCCTTAATATTGGGGTTCTCAGCAGCCAGTTTTTCTACCACCTGCCACGATTTATCCTTACTGCCATCATCCACCATTATTACCTCGTAGGTAAAATGGTTCTCGTTCATTACACGGGCTATCCAGGCGGCCAGTTCGGGCAGCGATTCTTCTTCGTTGTATAATGGAACTACAATGGAAATTTGCATGTTCAAATAAATAAAACTTTAGGCAGATGTGCCCGAATCGGTTGCCTGGGCTGTGGGCGTCTTGTCTTTACGGGCCAGAAAAGCGGCAATAATCAATGATAAAACCGCCGAGAAAGCCAGTGCAATACCGTACGATTCCAGTGTTTTTAAAGCAGATGGTTTGAACTTTTCAATGGTAAAGTTTTTCATCACTTCGTCAACCTTTTCATCGGGTGCGCCCATTTTCTCCATATAATCAGCGGTGGTTTTTTTCATAAATGCCACTAATTCTTCGGGGTATTGCGTATCAAGTACATTAGGTATCAAATACTGCATAATGTTACTGCCTGCACTGGTAATGGCACAAATAATTATTACCCCGATAAATGCATTTTTAAAGGATACTACCCCGCCGTTGGCCCGTTTAAAGGTTACCCCGCCCCACACCGGTATAAAAACAAACAGGGCAAAAAACAGGAACCCTGTGGCAATTTGCATAAAAAACGAATCAAACAGGTTTTGATAGAAAAGGTACGACAATACACTTATTATTATCATTACCAGGGCGCCAATAACGCCATACCTTACCGCTACTTTAAAGTCAGGTTTCATAGGAAAAGGTTTTAGTTTATTGTTGAAGGAAAAGTTTTTCGTTGTTTATTACCCCCAGGGCTTTCCCGGTAAATTCAGTGCCTACAAAAGGGGTGTTTTTTGATAGCGATTTTATATCGCTTTCAGCAAAAGCCCATTTTTTATCGGGGTCAAAAAGCGTAAGGTCAGCTTTTACTCCTTCCTTTATAACCGGTATTTCCAGCCCAAGTATTTTACGCGGGTTTTGCGCCAGCAAGGCTACTATTTTATCTGTCTCTACTTTGCCTTTTAAAGCCGTGTTAGCCACTGCAAAGCAGGTTTCAAGGCCAATCATGCCAAAATCTGCTTTGTCAAATTCCAGTTTTTTGCAGTCTTCCTCCTGCGGGTGGTGGGCCGATGTAATGGTATCAATAGTACCATCGGCAATGCCTTTTATCAAGGCGGTTATATCTTCTTTAGCACGCAGGTGCGGGTTTACCTTGTAATTAGTATTGTAATCGCCAACAGCGCTTTCGTCTAGCATTAAGTTATAAGCATTGGCCGAGGCCGTTATATGCAAGCCTTTCTTTTTCGCCGCCTTTACCATCTCCACCGATTTTTTCAGCGATATATCCAGCAGGTGTAGTTTCGAGTCCGTGTATTCCAGCACATATAAGTCGCGGTTTACGGCAATTTCCTCGGCTAACGCTGGTGCGCCGGGCAGCCCCATGCGGGTGCTGGTTATCCCTTCGTGCATAGCGCCGTTTTTGGCTATGGTTTTATCTTCAGGGTGGCTCATTACCAGCCCGTCAAAAGCCTTTATGTACAACAAAGCTCGCTCCATAATCCCCGCCGTGGGCATAGGCCGTGGGCCATCGCTGAAAGCTACTGCACCGGCTTGGTACATGTCATACATATCGGCAAGGTCTTTGCCATCTGTATCATGCGTTACGGCGCCAATGGGGTGTACATTCACTACATTGCTACCGGCTTTTCGCAACACATATTCTACTTGCGATTTTGTTTGCAGCACCGGGTTGGTGTTAGGCATACAGCATATATGCGTAAAGCCGCCAAAAGCCGCCGCCCGGCAACCCGATTCAATGGTTTCCTTTTGCTCAAAGCCGGGGTCGGCCAAATAAGTATTCAGGTCAAACCAGCCAATGGATACATGCAGGTTTTCGGCTTTTACTTCTTTTGCTTTAGTGCTATTCTGAAGTTTAGCGCCTATTTTCTTAATACGGCCACCCGAAATTAAAATGTCTTTTACCTGGTTGTGAAAAGGGGAGCCGGTATCTATTATTCGTGCTGCGCGGAGGATTATTTCCATGTTGTTGGTTACCGGAATGCAAATATAGAAATTTATGGCAGGTATAAGGGGTGGGTTATAATGTAGCAGGTTATAGAGCGATAATACCTCAATTGTAAATGGTATTGTCTGATGCCTGTTTTTGACCAACCTCACTTCTACTACTGATTAAGGTCATAAGCCCCTGCCGCTCAACAGTGTAATTATGCAGTGCTAAACGTGTAGGGCTATGGCGAATGAATTTGTAATTCCGTTTTCAGAAATAAGTAATAAGGATGTACCGGTAGCCGGTGGCAAAAATGCCTCGCTGGGCGAAATGATTAACCACCTTGGCGCACTGGGTATTCAAGTGCCTGGTGGGTTTGTGGTTACCGCTGCCGCTTACCGGTATTTTATACAGGAAAATAAATTGGAAACCCCTTTAAGGGCAGCCCTTGGCAAGCTGGATACATCTACTTTAAACAACCTTGATGAGGTAGGCAAAGCCTGCCGTAAGTTAGTAGGTGAAGCTACGATGCCCCCCGGCATAGTTGAGGCCATTATGGAGGCCTACAACAAGTTTGCGGCCAAACAGGTGGAGGGTTTTTCGGTAGCGGTGCGTAGCAGTGCCACCGCCGAAGACCTGCCCACGGCCAGCTTTGCCGGGCAACATGATTCATTTTTAAATGTTACCGGTGCTGCGGATGTCGTAAAAGCTACGCAGCTTTGCTATGTGTCGTTGTTTAACGATCGGGCTATAAAATACCGCGTGGATAATGGTTTTGAACACATGCAGGTAGCCCTATCTGCCGGTGTGCAACGCATGGTGCGGTCCGATAAAGGATGCTCAGGTGTAGCTTTTACTTTGGAACCAGAAACCGGTTTCCGTAATACAGTTTATATAACCGGCGCCTGGGGCCTTGGCGAAAACGTGGTGCAGGGCGCTGTTATACCCGATGAATTTTTGGTTTTTAAACCCACCTTAAAGCAGGGGTTAAATGCCATTATTAAAAAGAAGCTGGGCGAAAAGGAAAAAACAATGGTTTATGCCGTACCGGCAACTGATGGGAAAACCACATTAAATACAGATACCACACCCGAAAACCGGAACCGTTTTGTACTAACCGATAAGGAGGTGGAAAAACTGGCAAGCTGGTGTGTAGCCATTGAAGAATACTACGGCAAGCCTATGGATATTGAATGGGCAAAGGACGGGTTAACCGGCGGCCTAAACATTGTGCAGGCCAGGCCCGAAACCGTTCAAAGCCGCCGCAAGGCAACAGTTACACATACTTACAAGTTGAAAAGCAAAGGCCGCGAAATATGTACCGGTAAGGCGGTGGGCAATAGTATTATAAGCGGCAGGGCGTGTATCATTAATTCGCTGGAAGATGCGTTTAAAGTGCAGCAGGGCGACATAATTATTGCCGACATAACCAACCCCGATTGGAATGCCCTGCTGAAGAAGGCGGTAAGTATAGTTACCAATAAAGGTGGGCGCACCAGCCATGCCTCTATTATTGCCCGCGAACTGGGCATACCGGCGGTGGTGGGCACTACCAATGCCACGAGTGTAATACACGATGGGCAAATAATTACGGTAAGCTGTATTGAATCAGATACCGGCCATGTATACGATGGTAAAGCTGAGCGGGAAGAGAAAGAAGTGCATATAGATAATATACCCGAAACACACACCGCCCCGATGCTGATTTTGGCTAACCCCGAAAAGGCTTTTGAATTATCATTTTATCCAAATAAAGGGGTGGGCTTGTTGCGCATGGAGTTTATTATAAGCAACAGCATTGTTGTGCACCCTATGGCATTGGTAAAATTTAATGATTTGCCAAGCGGGCCCGACCGGACAGCCATTGAACACCTAACACGGGGTTACAGCGATAAACGACGGTATTTCATAGAAAAGCTCTCTACGGCGGTGGCACAGGTGGCGGCAGCGTTTTACCCGCACGATGTTATTGTGCGCATGAGCGATTTTAAAACCAACGAGTATGCCTCGCTTTTGGGCGGTAAATATTTTGAACCGGAAGAAGAAAACCCCATGCTGGGTTTCAGGGGGGCATCGAGGTATTATAACGAGCGCTACCGCGAGGGTTTCAGGCTGGAATGCGAGGCTATGAAAATAGTGCGCAACCAAATGGGCCTTAGCAATGTTAAACTGATGATACCTTTTTGCAGAACGGTAGATGAAGGCAAAAAAGTGGTGCAGATAATGGAAGAATTTGGCCTTAAGCGCGGCGATAATGGCCTTGAAATTTATGTAATGTGCGAGATACCCAGTAATGTAATTTTGGCTGAGCAGTTTGCACAGGTATTTGATGGGTTTTCAATTGGCTCGAACGACCTTACGCAGTTAACATTGGGTATTGACCGCGACTCGGCTATTGTGAATGATTTGTTTGATGAGCGCAACGAAGCCCCAAAATGGATGATAGCCACAGCTATTGCCCAGGCCAGGCGCAGCGGCGCCAAGATTGGACTGTGTGGGCAGGCGCCAAGTGATTACCCTGAGTTTGCCAGCTTTTTGGTGGAACACGGAATTGATAGTATTTCGTTTAACCCCGATGCGCTTTTAAAAGGCATTGAAAATATTGCCGCTGCCGAAAAGAACCTGGCGGCCAAAACAATTTATTAACCCATATAAATTATCCTTCTGAAAGCAAATACCCCCGGTAAATTGATTGGGCTTTGGCTGGACCATGCACAAGCACATTTTATTGATTTGAGCAAAGCCCCTGCCAGCTTTGAAACAGTGTATTCAAATAAGGAAACACAGCAGCGCTTTAATGGTGAACATGCAACCGGCACTTTGCTGGGCAATAACCGGTCAACCAACTCAGAACACCACCTGCATAACCGGCAGCACGAAATAATGGAAGCATGGTATAAACTGCTTATTAACAGGCTGAAGGAATATGACGATATTTATCTGTTTGGCCCTACCCTGGCCAAGGATGAACTATACAACAGGCTGAAAGCAGATAAGCATTTCTCGGAAAAGACCCTTAATGTTGAACCCGCCGGCCATATGACCGAAAAGCAGATGGTGGCCCAGGTAAAGCATTTTTTTAATGTTTAAATAACAAAATCCAGTTTATGAAAGTACTTATTTGTGTTGATTATGGGACTTCGGCAGAGATTGTATTGGCAGAGGCCGCTAAGTTTCTGAAAAATTTTAGCCAGCCGGAGGTTTATGTTTATACCGTAAACGATATTTCGCCTATTGCTTTTAGCGAGGGGTACGACAGCGCTGTTGTAATGCAGACTGTGGAGGAAAAGATGAATGAACTGAAGCAAAGGGCCGCTGAAATTTTTGCACCGGCCACCATTAAGTTCGATATTGATTTAGGCTACCCAATGGTGAAAATACTGGAGAAGGTAAAAAGCCTTTCGGTTGATTTGCTGGTGCTTGGCACGCACGGGCGTACCGGTGTGGAGCATTTAATTATAGGCAGTGTGGCCGAAAAGGTGTTGCGTAATGCCACGTGCAACACGCTGGTTATACCGGTTAAAGACAAGGTGTAGCATAAAGCACAAGCCTAATCAAGGTTAAGGATAAATTTATTGGACGCATTGAGCGATGACTGGCTTACCTGCGTGGGTTTAAAGCCGTATTTGCTTACCAGTTTATCTTTAAGCAATTTAAAATCGCTTTGGGGCAGGGTGGGGTCTAACCTTACTGAGGTAACAAATTCAGATGGCTTTATTTTAAGCCTGCATAAAAAATCTTTCGAGCGGTCAATATGTTTTTTATCGGGAACAGCCAGCAGGCGTACTTCGTTTTCGTAGGCGTAAGATTTTCGCTTTACCAGCAGGGTTTTAAGGTGTTCGTGGTTAAGGCTGGTTGATTTTAACCCGGTAATAAAGGATTTATTTTTTGGCAGTTTATCTAAATCCTTCTTCCAAAGGTATTGCACCATGCCATAATAAAAATTGCCTTTGTTATGGTTGGTTATGTTTTGCAGCTTATCAATATGTGTGGTAATGCGCACTCCATAATGGCGCTTTGTAATGCCTTTATTGTTGGCCTTGGTGGTATAAATTTGCCATAGCGCATACGAGTCGCCTTCGTGGCTCCAGCACTGTCCGTAAATTTGTTTTTTAGCGGGGTGTTCAAAAGGCTTACCATTTTTAAGCAGCGTAGCATTATAAATAATATTCTCCAGCGGGTCGGTCCAGCAGGTGGGCCTTACAAAAACAATTTCTCTGTTATCGAGCATATCAAAAAAGCGGTCTAACAATTCAATCCGGTACAGGTATGGTTG
>DASZPC010000137.1:0-3381 GCA_035550455.1 Chitinophagales bacterium
CCGTTTAATGAGTCTTGACGACGATCGCTTTGTGTACACCAAGTTTGCACATACTTTTCAGCTAACGGCCTCATTTGTGAAACTAACCCGGGTACTTAAATGGATTGACCTGCGCACCGGCAGCCTTATGCGCAAAACCATTAATGCCCTTGATGAGCGCTTTTGGGGCGGCTGGGACGATATCCACCAAATGGGGTTTAATAAAGCCGAAGAAGATGAACTGGTGTTTGCCCAGGCTTTAATGAGTACCGGGATTTTTATTCCCTTTCCCTATTTTCATTTAATTGACGATAATAAGTTTCTCGACCACCAGCCCGATGATGTGCGCAATAACGTAATGGATTTTTACGAAAGCAGCATTAAGCGCTTTATGCACGCCGCCGATGGCAACCGCACATACCTGGCCAAAAATGTAATGAGCACCGGCAGGTTCAAAACCCTGCTTAGCCGTTTCCCCGATGCAAAAATTATTTACATAGCCCGCCACCCGTACGATGCGGTACCTTCCTTTGCCAGCATGTTCACGGCTATGTACCGCCTCCACTCACCCGATATGCCCGATGATGCCCCGCCCAAAAAGGCATGGGCACAACTGGGTATCGATTTTTTTAAGTACACCCGCGAAATGAAGGCTACCCTGCCGCCCAATCAGTTTATTTCGGTAAAGTACGACGACCTCCTCGCCAACCCGCAGGGCACGGTATTAAGTATTTACGAACATTTTAACTGGCAACCTTCCGATAAGCTCCGCGAGCGCCTTAGCCACGAACACGCCCGCAGCAAAAAATACAAAAGCGCCCACGAATACTCCCTCGAGCAATACGGCTTCACCAAACAACAAGTCTATGCCGAACTCGGCGACATTATGGACGAATGGGGCTTCGAGAGGGAGTTTTAATAACGCTTCCCCCTCTTTTTTTACCTTAGCCCTTCATTCAACTTTTTAAGATGGGGCACACCGATTGGACCGACAACAAACTTTTTCTCCTCGATGCTTACGCACTTATTTTCCGCGCGTACTTTGCATTCAGCCGTAACCCGCTTATTAATTCAAAAGGGCAAAATGTTTCTGCGGTCAGTGGTTTTACCACCACCCTCTTCGAGTTAATACAAAAAGAAAAACCCTCGCACCTGGCGGTGGTTTTCGATTTGGGCGGCTCTGCCGAACGTGAAGCCGAGTTTGCCGATTATAAGGCAGGCCGCCAGGAAACCCCCGAGGATATTTTATTTGCGGTACCTTATATAAAAGATATTATCCGCGCATGGCATATTCCTATCCTCGAATTTGAAGGCTACGAAGCTGATGATATTATAGGCACCATTGCCAAAAAGAAAGCTGCTGAAGGCCACGTGGTATACATGGTTACGCCTGATAAAGACTATGGCCAGTTGGTAGATAAAAACATTTACATCTACAAACCGGCACGTGCCGGTGGTGATGTGGAGATAATGGGGGTAGATGAAATTAAAAAGCATTGGGAAATTGAATCGCCCCTGCAGGTAATTGATATACTTGGCCTGATGGGCGATGCGGTGGATAACATACCCGGTATTCCCAAAGTGGGGGAAGTAACCGCCAAAAAGCTGATAAAAGAGTTTGGCAGTATGGAAAACATTATCGCGAATGCCGATAAAATAAAAGGCAAAGTAGGTGAGAATGTAAAGCAATATGCCGAACAGGGCTTGTTAAGTAAAAGGCTTGCCACCATTAACTTACAGGTGCCTATTGATGTAACCGATGACGAACTGAAAGTGGAGGCCCCCGATAAGGAAAAGCTGTCGGCTATTTTCGCCGAATTGGAATTCCGTACTCTTGGCAAGCGTATCCTCGGCCTCGATTACTCGGTAAATAAATCTACCACCGACGATACACCAGCGCCAACCTCAGGCGGTGGGCAGCAGGATTTGTTTGCCGGCACACCGGCCGCAGAAGAAACGGTTGCAAAAGGCCGTAACATTCATAATACCCCGCATACATACCATGTTGTTCAGGGCGACGAAGCCCTTAAAAAGCTGGCGAAAGAATTAGAAGGGCATAAAGAATTTTGTTTCGATACCGAAACCACTTCGCTCGATTATTTCAGCCTAGATATGGTAGGTATGAGCTTTAGTGTAAAAGAAGGTGAAGCCTACTATGTGCCTTGTCCGGATGGTTTCGATGAAACACATAAAATTGTAAAGCACTTTAAACACCTGCTCGAAAGCAAGTCGCATGTAAAAATAGGGCAGAACGTTAAGTTCGATATGCTGGTGTTTAGGCGGTACGATGTGCATGTTTCCCTGCCTTTGTTCGATACCATGCTGGCCCACTACCTGGTGGAACCCGACCTGAAACACGGCATGGATTATTTAAGCGAAACCTATTTAGGCTATACACCGGTGCCCATTGAAGACCTGATTGGTAAAAAAGGCAAAAACCAGGGCAACATGCGCGATGTGGCCCTCGATAAAATTTCGGAATACGCCGCCGAGGATGCCGATATAACACTACAATTAAAGCACAAAATAGCCCCGATGGTTAAGCACCAGGAGGTGGAGGCGGTGCTGGAAGAAATTGAACACCCTTTAATTGGCGTACTGGCCGATATGGAATATGAAGGCGTAAAAATAGACGAAGGCTTTTTGCGCGACTTTTCAAAAACGTTGGAAACCGATATGCTCAAAGTCCGCGATGAAATTTACAAAATGGCGGGGCTTGAGTTTAATGTCGATTCGCCAAAGCAGTTAGCCGATGTGTTATATGGGCATCTTAAGCTGCCATTTGAGGGTAAAAAAACAAGCACCGGCCAGCTTTCCACCAACGAAGATGCTTTACAGGCTTTAGGCAAGCACCATCCCATTGCCGAAAAAATCCTCGATTACCGCGAGGTTACAAAGCTTAAATCCACTTATGTGGATGCATTGCCCCTGATGATAAACCCCAAAACCGGGCGGGTACATTCCACTTTCAGGCAGGCCGTGGCGGCAACGGGCAGGCTTAGTTCCGATAACCCCAATTTGCAAAACATTCCCATCCGCACCATACGCGGGCAGGAAGTACGCAAAGCCTTTGTGCCGCGCGATGAAAACCATATCCTCATTTCTGCCGACTACTCGCAAATAGAACTGCGCCTGGTAGCCGAGCTAAGCGGCGATGAAAATATGTTCGAAGCTTTCGAAAAGAAAATTGATATACACACAGCTACGGCTGCCAAAGTATACGGCGTGGCTATTGCTGATGTAACAAAGGAGATGCGCTACAAGGCCAAGAGCGTAAACTTTGGCATTATTTATGGCCAGGGGGCTTTTGGTTTGGCTGAAAACATCGGGGTGTCGCGCGGCGAAGCAAAAACTATTATCGAAAATTACTTTGCCCAGTTCCCCAAAATTAAGCAATACATG
>DASZPC010000138.1:0-2910 GCA_035550455.1 Chitinophagales bacterium
TGTAACGACGAATACCCGAAAGCAACACTGAAGGTTTACGACCGCTGGGGTATGGAAATATGGAAGAGCAGCGGCCACTACCTGAACGATTGGGATGGACGCAACCAGCAGGGTACTATATGCCCCGATGGTACTTACTACATTATTTACGAATACAACGACGGCAGCAGAAGGAGCGAAGCCAAGTTTGTTGTAATAAGCAGATAAGATTGAATTACAGCCTGTGTGCGCAACCATGCGCACGCAGGCTTACTTAAAATATTAAACGAAAACTGAAAAAGGACATAGTATGAAAAAGATTGTCTTCTCAGCATTGATACTTGCAGCAGCCGTAACCGGCTTAAAGGCCCAGCAGGACCCTGCGTACAGTATGTATATGTTTAACGGACTGTTTATTAACCCGGCCTACGCAGGTAGCCAGGAGGTGGTAAGCATGATGGGTATTTTCCGCTACCAATGGGTGGGCATAGAAGGCGCCCCTAAAACGGTAAACGTAAGCGTACACAGCCCGCTAAGGCAGGACCAGTATGCGCTGGGGCTTGTATTATCAAACGATAAAATAGGTTTATCGAATACGTTTAACGTAACGCCTTCGTTTGCCTACAGGCTGCGGATAAAGCAATCGAGGTTGTGCTTTGGGGCACAGGTTTCGCTGGCTTATTACCACCAGAATAACGGCGATGCACAAACCGCCGACCCTAACACGAGCGACCCGAGTTTTCTTACTAACCAAAACCTTTTTGTACCCAACTTCGGTTTCGGTATTTACGCTTATGGCAAAAGGTATTTTATTGGTATATCAGCCCCGCACCTGTTGCCTTCATCGCTTAAAAATAAAACAGGCGTTATAAGCAACAGCGACCTTGTTGCCAAAATGTATAACATGTATGTGTTTAACGCCGGTTATGTATTTGGCCGCGATGCCGCGATTGTAAAATTCAGGCCTACTATTTTGATTAAATGGCAGAAAGGCTTGCCTTATAATGCCCCACAGGTTGATATTAGCCCGGCATTGTTGTTCCTTGACCGCTTTTGGCTGGGCGTAACTTACCGCACCGGTGGCGATGTAAGCTATTACGGGCAAAGTATAATTGTATTTGCACAGGTTAAAATTACCCCGCAACTGCAACTGGGCTATGCTTACGATGCCGAGTTAACCTCGCTGCGCCATTATACAAGCGGTTCGCATGAAATTATGCTTGGCTACGATTTTTGGTATGATAAGAAGCGTTTTGTAACACCACGTTTTATTAAGTATTTCTAAACACTACTAATCAGGTAATCCTATAAATAAAAGAACTATGAGTTTGAAGAAATCCCTGGCTGTGCTCATTTTAATGGGTTTGCTTAGCGGCATTACGATGGCCGAGAAGCCCATTGTCAAAGTAGGCGATTGGTACTTTAAGCAGTTTGACTACTTAAAGGCCATTGAATATTATAAGCGGGCGCTGAAAAAGGATAGCCAGAATATGCATGTGCTGCAAAAAATGGCAGATAGCTACCGGCTTATAAACGACTGGGCAAATGCTGAAACTTACTACGGCCAACTGGTAAAGATTGAGAACAGCGATGTAATGGATAAACTGTACTATGCCGAAGCTTTACGCGCCAACCAGAAGTACGCCGAAGCCAAGGTTTACTATAAGATGTATGCCGATGCAGCGCCTAACGATAATAGTGTGAAGGAGCGTATGGCCGGGGTGGATAAGATTGAAGAGCTGAGCCGCGATAAAGGCTTTTATGATATCCAGAACCTGAAAATAAACTCGAAGTATTCGGATTTTGGGGTTTCGTTTTATAAGGATACAGGTATTTTTTTCTGCTCGAACAGGTATGAAGAAACAGGAATAAAACATAAGGACCTTTGGACACACAACAGCTTTTTGCAGATATACCAGGGGTATAAGGATGACAGCACCGGCCAGGTTAGCAAGAGCCAGTTATTACGCGGCAAAGGCCTTGATAAACAATATCACGAGGGCACTACCAGCTTTAATGATAAGATGGGCGAATTGTATTTTGACCGCAGCAACTATAACGGTCGCCGTGCATTTTTTGCGGCCGATAAAACCGTGAAGCTGAAAATTTTCCGCACCAACTGGCTTAGCGACCAAAACAAATGGAGCGATGAAGCAGTAGAGGCAGTGCCATTTAATGATAAAGAATATTCGGTAGGGCACCCTTCGCTTTCAAAGGATGGAAAGACCTTGTTTTTTGCGAGCGATAAACCCGGTGGCTATGGCGGCGTGGATATTTACATGTGTACCCGCGAAATTGGCGGCCAATGGGGCACGCCGGTTAACCTGGGCCCTAAAGTGAATACATCGGGCGATGATATGTTCCCTTTTATTGCCGACGATGGAACGCTTTATTTTGCCAGCAACGGCCACCTTGGTTTAGGTGGTTTGGATGTGTTCTCTACCTCGATGGTGAAGACAGGTAATAAAATGGTTACCTGGACAGAGCCTGAGAACCTTGGTTACCCAATTAACACTAACGCCGATGACTTTAACTACATTATTTCGAAAGATAACAAGCATGGTTATTTCAGTTCGAACCGCCCGGGCGGACAAGGCGATGATGATATTTACAGCTTTGTGAAGAAGGGTGTAATTGTAAACGGTATTGTTTACGATGCAGCTACCGGCCTGCCGATAGAAGATGCGCAGGTAACTATGAAGCAGGAGGATGTGGAAAAAGGCAAGATGAAATCGGGCAAGGATGGCGACTTTAGTTTCCCTGCCATACCTGGCCAGAAATATATTTTTGATGCCACACACCCCGGCTATCTGCCTGCTGAAGTAACAGCCGACATTAAGCCTAAACCCGATATTGTGAAAATACCAATGGTAGCTGAAGGTGGTATTAACCTTGAAGTTACCGTGCTGGATAAGAAAACCCGCGACCCTA
>DASZPC010000139.1:0-3731 GCA_035550455.1 Chitinophagales bacterium
ATTAAAAAGGGTTCCATCACTGGATCCTAAAATGGTGGACGACGTAATTGTTGGTAACGCAGTACCTGAGGCCGAACAAGGCCTGCAAATGGCCCGTTGGGTGGCAGTGCGTTCATTGCCCATTGAAGTGCCCGGTGTAACCGTTAACCGCTATTGCGGTTCGGGTTTGGAAACTATTGCTATGGCCACCGCCAAAATTAAGGCGGGCATGGCAGATATTATTATTGCCGGTGGTACCGAATCAATGAGTTTGGTGCCTACAGTGGGCTACAAAACAGTGCCCGATTATGAAGTGGCAAAAGACCATCCCGAATATTTTATAGGCATGGGCTTAACGGCTGAAATGGTAGCCGCTAAATACAACATCAGCCGCGAAGCACAGGACGAGTTTTCGTATAACTCGCATCAAAAAGCCATTGCCGCTATTGAAGGTGGAAGGTTTAAAGATGAAATTGTACCGGTAGAGGTAGAAGAAGTATATGTTGATGGCGGTAAAAAGAAATCGCGCAAATTTACTGTGGCTGTTGATGAAGGCCCACGCAAGGATACTACTAAAGAAGCGCTGGCAGGGTTAAAGCCTGTATTTAAAGTAAAAGGTTCAGTTACCGCTGGTAACTCCTCGCAAACTTCTGATGGCGCCGCTTTTGTAATTGTAGCCAGCGAAAAAGCAGTGAAAGAATTTAACCTTACACCACTGGCAAGGCTGGTAGGTACTGCATCAGTAGGTGTGGACCCTACTATTATGGGTATTGGCCCTGTAGCTGCAGTGCCAAAGGTGTTGAAACAAGTGGGAATGAAACTGAACGACATTGACTTGATTGAGTTGAACGAGGCCTTCGCTTCACAATCATTAGCCGTTATCAATGAACTGAAACTGAATACTGAAATATTAAACGTAAACGGCGGTGCTATTGCCCTTGGACATGCCCTCGGCAGCACCGGTGGCAGGTTAACTGTTCAGATTATTAATGAACTGACAAGGAGGAATAAAAAATACGGTATGGTAACCGCCTGCATAGGTGGCGGACAAGGTATTGCCGGAATTATTGAAAGGTTATAAAACTTAAATCGCAAAACCAGTATGAGTACGACTACAGAAACAAAAACCGTAAACCGGGGCGGAGAGTTTATCATAAAAGAAACTTCGTTTGCCAATGTTTTTATAAAAGAGGAGTTAACGGAAGAGCAAAAAATGTTTGCCCAAACCGCTGCTGATTTTATTGAAAAAAGGGTGGTGCCTAACATTCAAAAAATTGATAAACACGAGCCCGGGTTGGTACTGGAGCTTTTCCAGGAGTCGGCTGATTTAGGCTTGCTTGGGGCATCGGTTCCGGAGGAATACGGCGGCCTTGATGTTGACCTGAATACTGACTCGGCTATTAATGAAGAACTGGGCAAAGGCCATGCCTTTACAGCTGCCTTTGCAGCGCATACCGGGATTGGCACCTTGCCGATTTTGTATTTCGGAACAGAGGAGCAGAAGAAAAAATACCTGCCCGGTTTAGCCAATGGCTCGCTCAGGGCAGCTTACTGCTTAACTGAGCCGGGTTCGGGCAGCGATGCTTTGGGGGCAAAAACCAAAGCGGTATTAAGTGATGACAAAAAATACTATATCATCAACGGCCAAAAGATGTGGATTACCAATGCTGGTTTTGCCGACATCTTTACTGTATTTGCAAAAGTGGACGGCGAGAAATTCACCGCTTTTATTGTTGATGCAAAAGCAGAAGGCGTTTCGCTGGGCGCCGAAGAAGAAAAACTGGGTATTAAAGGCTCTTCCACCCGCCAGGTATTCTTCAATAATGTAAAAGTACCGGTTGAGAATTTGCTGGGCGAAATTGGTAAAGGCCACAAAATTGCTTTTAATGCACTCAACATTGGCCGTTATAAGCTGGCTATCCTGAATGTGGGGGGCTCAAAACGCGGTACTACCACGGCAGTTAAATACGCTAACGAGCGTATTCAGTTTAATGTGCCTATTGCATCTTTCGGTGCTATTAAACATAAGCTGGCCGAAATGGCCATTAAGACTTACGTTTCTGAGTCGGCCTCCTACCGTGTTTCAGGTTTGATTGTTGACTGGATTAATGATTTGGTAGCTAAAGGTACGAACAAGATTGAAGCCAAACTGGAAGCAGCAGAAGAGTATTCTATTGAATGTGCCATGCTGAAAGTTTTTGCCAGCGAGGTATTAGCTTATGTGGTGGATGAAGCGGTGCAGGTTTTTGGCGGCACAGGTTTTAGCGAAGAATACCCTGTAGCCCGTGCTTACCGCGATGCCCGTATCAGCAGGATTTTTGAAGGCACGAATGAAATTAACCGTTTGCTTTCAGTAGGTATGCTGGTAAAGAAAGCCATGAAGGGGCAACTTGACTTAATAACCCCGGCAATGGCAGTTCAGAAAGAACTGATGAGCGTACCCGATTTTTCAACGCCTGATGCGGAAGATATTTTCAGTGCAGAAAAGAAGGCGTTACAAAATGCCAAGAAGGCCATTTTGATGACAGCCGGTGCAGCGGTTCAGAAATTTATGCAGAACCTGGAAAAGGAACAGGAAATAATGCTGAACATAGCCGACATGATGATTGAAGTATTTGCCTGCGAATCGGCACTGCTGCGCACCGAAAAACTAATCAGCGTAAGGGGCGAAGAGGCCTGCTCGTTGTATATAGATATGACCAAAACATACATTTCGGATGCTTTGGAAAAAATCAACCTTTCAGGCAAACATGCTATTACTTCTTTTAACGATGGCGATACTTTGCGCATTATGCTGATGGGCCTGAAACGCTTTACCAAGTACGATGCCTACAATACCATTGCTGCACGCAGAAGGGTAGCCGATAAATTGATTGAGGAGAATCAGTATCCATTTTAATGACTCAGTATTAAGTATCAAGTATTAAGTATTCAGACCAATCAAATTATGCAGATGCACAACTATAAGCAGCTTAAAATTTGGGATAAGTCAATAGACTTAGTAGTTGATATTTATAAAGCTACTGCTGAATTTCCTAAAGAGGAAAAATATGGTATTACCTCTCAAATGCACAGGAGTGCTGTATCTATTTCTTCAAACATGGCGGAAGGCGCAGGTAGAAATTCCGATAAAGAGTTTTGCCACTTCCTTTCAAATGCACACGGTTCCAGTTATGAATTGGAAACCCAGGTAATTGTTTCGGAAAGACTACAAATGATTACAAAAGATATAAGCGAATCGCTTTGTGAGAAAATAAGCGAGATTCAAAAAATGAACTATTCTTTACAGCTAACTGTCAATCCTGAATTAAATGGAGCAGGTAGAAAAACACCTAATCCTCAAGTCTAAATACTAACTACTTAATACTAAATACTAAATACTAAAACTCAGACAATGGAAACCGCAACAAACAAAAACACCACTTTGAAAGGTGGGGAGTTCGTAATCCGCGAAACTTCATGGGAAGAAGTATATATCCCTGAGCAGATTACTGAAGAGCAGCAAATGGTACGCAATGCTGCCAAGGATTTTATCCATAATGAAATTGACCCGTTTCTCGACAGGCTTGACGCCCAGGAAGAAGGGCTGTTGGTGAAAAAACTGGATGCCGCGGGCGAACTTGGCTTGTTAGGCCTGGCAATACCTGAGCAATATGGCGGTTCGGGCCTTGACTTTACTTCAGGCTCGTTTGTAGGCGAGGTATTTGGCGGTGCGCATGGTTTTTCGGTTTCAATGGGCGCACAAACCGGTA
>DASZPC010000140.1:0-9896 GCA_035550455.1 Chitinophagales bacterium
CCCAATACCTGATAGTTATGTAAAACATATAGAAGATGTTATCTGGAAAAACCTTTCCATTTTCCCCTGGAAGAAAAACGATGTATTGGTTATAGACAATTTCAGCACCTCGCATGGCAGGCTACCCTTTGAAGGAAAACGCGAAATATTGGTTAGCTGGTCGGTTGCTTAATATACACCATGCAAAACCTGTCCGATCTAAAAATCCATTTCAGCCCGCAAAGCCTTACCCTGCTTAATATTATCCTTGCCTTTATCATGTTCGGCATTGCGCTCGAGTTGCGCATTACTGATTTTACCTCCCTGTTTAAAAACAAAAAAAGCGCCATAGCCGGTTTAACTGCTCATTTTATACTGCTGCCGCTGCTTACCTTTTGTTTAACCATACTGTTACACCCGCCACCCACTGTTGCATTGGGCATGATACTGGTTGGCGCCTGCCCGGGCGGCAATATGAGTAATATGTTCACACACTTTGCTAAAGGCAATACCGCGCTGGCAGTAGCCCTTACTTCGGTATCTCATTTCCTGGCCATTATTTTAACGCCGCTTAATTTTTCATTTTATGGTGGTTTAAACCCGGCTACTGCTACTTTGCTGCGCACTATACACCTTAGCTTTCTTAATGTGTTTCAAACCATACTACTAGTAGTGGGTATTCCGTTGCTTTTAGGTATGCTGTTCAGGCATTTTATACCGGCAGTAGCATCGCACGTTACCAAATGGATGAAAAGGCTTTCGCTCATAATTTTCGGTGGTTTTATTGTGGCGGTATTTGCCGGAAACGCCGGGGTGTTTCTGCAAAGCGCAGCGTTTATATTGCCATTGGTAGTATTACATAACGCCCTGGCCTTAGGCACAGGTTATACTTTTGCCAGCTTACTAAAATTACCATTGCCCGACAGGCGCACCATTACTTTCGAAACTGGTGTTCAAAATTCCGGCCTCGGCCTTCTTCTCATATTTACCTTTTTCGATGGTATGAGCGGCATGGCCCTTGTGGCTGCTACCTGGGGTGTTTGGCATTTAATAACCGGTAGTGTACTGGCATGGCTTTGGGGTAGGAATAAATGATTTCCTATTTTCGGTTTAAATAAGATATAGTATATGAAATCATTACTCAAATTTTTGTTTTTACCAGTGTTGTGCCTTTTTTTTATAACAAAACTACCTGCACAGGATAAATATGACTATGCCGTTGTAAGGCTACAACCGCCAAATATGGGCAGGCCTGCACTTTATGTTTCTATTAGTGGGCATGATTTCCAAAGGACTGACATAGCTAAGGAAGAATTTAAAGATAACTATGACTGTACCCCGCTCTTAAATTACATAGCTAAAATGAATGCCGATGGCTGGCAGGTAACCGGCTCTGATTTTGAGGGGGTTGTGGCTGTATATTTCCTCGAACGCAAGAAGCAATAAATATCCGGTTTATAGCACTTAGTTAAATCGGGCAAGCACCGTCTCTCCATCTACGGTTACATCGCCGGTTTTAGCTTCCACCACCGCACTATGTGGTAATATTATGGTTACCTGGCTGCCCAGTTTAATTAAACCAATAATCTGTCCTTGTGTAATACTATCGCCGGGGTGGGTATAGTCAATAATCCTGCGGGCTAAAAAACCCGCAATTTGAATTACCTTATACTTCTCGCCATTAGCTGCCTGTAACAGTATAGCATTGTGTTCGTTTTCAAACCTAATGCCATATTCATTGCTCATGCGCACGGCATTATGAAAACTCCCTTTCTCATAATCTTCCGAAATTACCGTGCCGCCCACAGGCGCTCTTTGATAATGTACATTGGTTACATCCATTTGAATAGAAATAATAGTACCGGCAGTATCCACATCTTTTGTCCACACGTTTATAGCGCCAAACTTTTCTTTTGTAACCAACAGGCTTTCGCTATTCCATTTACTTATCGAAACTATTCTGCCATTGGCAGGGCTTACAATCAAAGCGTTGTTATTAGGAATATTACGTTCCGGTTGCCTTAAAAACCACACCCGGTAATACCCCAATGTAAAAACAGTTAATAAAACAACAACAGTTAAAACCCTTCGTAGTGCCATTTTCATGGTTCAAACCTACGCCTTTAAGCACATAAACTATAATTATTTGGTGGCCTGCGTGGCTTTGGGGTCGGTAAAAATATATTTCCCATTGGTATCTACCGATACATCGGGCGGGTACTGGTGTTTCTCAAAAAAGTTGTAACCTTCTGCAAGGTTTTTCCAAAAACGTTCGTAGGGCTTGCAATCTAAAAACTGGTTGAAATAAGCAAAGTTTACAATAGTTGGCCTGAACGGAAAAATCTCCACCGGTATTTGTTGCTGCCCGTAATTACGGGCTTTTACCGCACATATATAAATATCCTCAATATAATAATTACTCATGGCCATACAGCCCGCGCTTACATGGTTGCCATGAATGTATATATCTTCCCCTTTATGTTCAGCATCGCTCAATATCTCATCCGATTGGTTGGGATAGTTAATACCCAGCGCCATGTAATAATTACTGTTAGGCTTAAAATCGCGTATATAATAATACCCTTCCGGCACCTGCATATCGCCCTCTTCGCGTTTAGGCCCTAACCGGCCCGAGGTAGCGTAAATTTTATACTCGTTAAACTCAACATATTTCCCATCCGGTTTCTGCACCCAAACCTCCAGTAAAGCCTCTGCCTTAAAAACCCGTATCAGT
This sequence comes from Chitinophagales bacterium, assembly GCA_035550455.1. Lineage (GTDB taxonomy): Bacteria > Bacteroidota > Bacteroidia > Chitinophagales > LD1 > Bog-950. The sequence continues at coordinate 2,714 of DASZPC010000140.1, forward strand.
ATATTGCCGAATGAATCATCCGGTATTTCAAGGCTGCGGCAGCGCATTTTTATCAGTTCTTCTTTGCGGTCGTACACCTCGGCCACATTTTTATTCCGCTTTTGTAATTCCTCGAAACCCGGCTGGCCGGGGGCCGCAGCCAGCAAAGGCGCCAAAACTGCAATCCATAAGCCTGCTTTAAAAAAATTCATAACCGGTTATCCTTAGGGGGTTAAAAACTGAGTTCAAAAATACGGCCCATTTCTTATACGGTCAATAGGCTTTTACAAAACGCTTTTCAAACTGCTTTTTTGCAAACCACACCTTGTATTTTAATAATGTACTTATTTAAATAAATACAGGGTTATTATTAGCGCTGTGAATTGTTGGTTAACTTAAGGGTTTAAAATTTTGTTTTCACAATGTCCATATTCAGGGCCTCAAAGCCAACAGGCCTTTCTAAATCTTATAGCTTGATTATCAATACATTTACCGGTTAATCAACATAGTGTGGAAACCGGTGTTGACATCCGGTTTCTAATAAAAAGTTGTACACGCCATGTTAATCAGAGTGTGGAATACTAAGGTAATATACACATGGGGGTACCGGCAAAACACCGGAGTATTTAAAACCATTTATTTTAAAAAAATTAATAGCGGGTTACCAACAGTATTAAGCAGAAATGCACAGGGTATTTTGTGGGTAAAAAACCGGCCCCCGGGCTTACTTTTTATACCAATTCAGGTCATTAATATACTTCCAAACCGCATCGGGCAGAAAATACTGCATCGAAATACCCCTTTTTATGTTCTCGCGGATAAACGTGGCCGATATATCCAGGTACGGAAAATCAAGCAAATGGATATTGGTATTTTCGGGGTATGGGTTGCTTTCAAAACCCCGGCGCAGGTACACATAAATTTCATAATCGCGCAGCAGCATTTCATAGTTCTTCCACTTGTGCAGGGTAGCCAGGTTATCGCTGCCCATAATCAGGGTAAACTGGTGCTCCGGGTGCTTTTCTTTCAAATAAATCAAGGTATCAATAGTGTACGATGGCTTGGGTAATTTAAACTCAATATTCGAGGCGCTTAGGTTTTGGCTGTACTCAAGGGCCAGGTTAATAAGGTGCAGGCGGTCGTAATCGCGTAGTAAGGTTTCCTTGCTTTTAAGCGGGTTTTGAGGGCTTACCACCAGCCATACTTTATCTAAATCGGTGGTTTCGCAAATATAATTGGCAATAATAAGGTGGCCGTTGTGTACGGGGTTGAAGGAACCGAAAAACAGGCCTATTTTCAAGTAACTGATATTATATTGAAAACGAAATTAGGAATATCCGATACATTTGTCGGTACGCCTTATGGCACACAACGAAAAAATAACAAGCGTCCAGAACACCAGGGTGAAAAACCTGAAGAAGCTGGAAAAAGCCTCTGAGCGCCGTGAGCAAAACCTGGTGCTAATTGAAGGCCTGCGCGAAACAGTATTGGCGCAGCGTGCCGGGTACGAAATAACAGCCCTGTACCTGTGCGATGAAATAACAGGCGATAATAATGGCTATAGCGTGGATGAAATAAAATCGCCCGACACCTTTCATCTTTCACCTGCTGTTTACGATTCGCTGGCTTACCGCGAAACCACCGAAGGCGTAATTGCCACAGTAAGGCCGCAAAACCTGGATATTGAAAACCTGAAACTACCGGCGCAACCGCTAATACTGGTTATTGAAGGGGTGGAAAAACCCGGCAACCTGGGCGCTATGCTGCGTACCTGCGATGCTGCCGGTGTAGATGCCGTAATTATTTGCGACCCTAAAACCGATGTGTACAACCCCAATGTAATCCGCAGCAGCGTGGGCGCCATTTTTACCAATCAAATAGCTGTTTGCAATACAGCACAGGCTATTGCATTTTTAAAGCCCAAAAACATAAAAACCTTTGCCGCTGAACTGGAAGCAACCCGGTACCATTATCAGCAAAATTTTGAAACAGGTACCGCTATGGTAGTGGGTACCGAAGCCACCGGCCTTAGCGCCGAATGGCTGGCCGCCGCAGATGAAAAAATTAAAATACCCATGTTGGGCAAAATAGATTCACTGAATGTAAGTGTAAGCGCCGGTATACTTTTATTCGAAGCACGCCGCCAGCGGATGAAGGCTTAAAATACCGTATCGGTAAAATCCCATTGGCCAAATTGCGGAGGGTGCTTTTTGGGCCGCGCCAGCTCCCGGGCATAAATAGCATTAAACAAGTTACGCATAAATGGCAGGGCTACGGTTTCGTATTCATACGCGCCATCATTTAGTATTTGGTCTTTATTGGTATAAATAGAGCAGCTTAAAAAAAACTCCACATGGTTCAGGGTATCGGCCATGTAGCTGCAATCGGTAGTAAATCCGTAGGCCTGCCCTACTTTATTAAACACCCTGAAATTAAGCGGTGCATGGCCACCGGTATCGGTAGGGGTTACAAAAAACTTTACAAACACATCATGAAAAGCCACGGTATCATACACCGGCCTGGCGCACTCGCGCGGGTACATGCCCATGTATTTATGTATAAAATCATAATCTGCCGATTGCAGTTTAAAGTGGTCCTCTTTGGTTTGTGTACCCGGAAAAATTAAACGGATCAGCAACCGGTGCAAATCGCCCAGCGATATATAGTTATTAAAACAAAAATCCTTCGGTGGGTCCAGGCTGTTGCCGTTCCAAAAGCCTTTGCCCACCACTGTATTCATATCGGTTACTTTGGGCTCGTTGGGGTTTATGCTGCTGGGTTGTAAAAATTTTAATTGGCCGGTGCTGCGGTTGTAAAACGACACAGCACTGTTAATCCTGTTCTGAAAACTATCGCAAGCGGCAAAACGGTTGGTAATGATGGCGCTGTTATAACCAAGTTCATGGGCGCGCTGGTTAAAATAACGCTGGGTCAAAAAATCGTACAGCGGGTTAAAGGCGTGGTTATTGCTAACCAACAACATCTCCTTTATCATTTGCGCCGGGGTGTTCAGGTCGCTCCAGGTGCGGTAGGCGGCTTCACTGGCATCGCCGCAGGGTTCGCCGCTAACCGCCATCGAATCGTAAATACTAATACCGTATTTTTCGGCCAACCCGTCAATTTTCTCCATTGCCACCGGTATCTCCAACAGCTTTATCATGCTGGCGCAGTAATAATAGTACTTACCGGTATCAAGGCTGTATGTGGTAAAATGTGGCCGCCCTTTACGGTCGCGGTCAACCTGGGTGTAAATAATTTGTAACCGGTAATCTTCCTTGTTTTTCAGTATTGAGTCAAACTGTTCTGGTTGCTGGTTAAATATATCCGTCAGTATGTTTTGCTCCTCTTCCTCACCCTGTGCCAGTGCTGCAAAGACCGCAAAAAGCAATAAAAACAATGTAATAAACCGTCCCATCCGGAACCAAAGATGCATTAAACTATCTAAACGCGACCCCGCCCTATGGCTTGCCGCTAACCCTTTCCGCCTTCATTAGGTTTTGGTTGCTCTGGTTGCCCCAGTGGTAGCCCAGCGAGAAACTAAGGTGTTTAACATTAACCGAATCGGTTTTGTAGGCCTCGGCCAGCACCGAATCATATACGCCTTTAAAATCGCGTACCGGCGTAACATAATGGCCGTAAAGTTTTACATGCCATGTTTTTTTATCAAAGTATTTGTAGCCAATACCGGTATCGTCCTGTAAAATTGATTTGCTTTTGGTAAGGCACACGTCGCGCACGGCCGAAAACGAAGCGTAATTCATTAAATACGAAGCCGACTTGGTGTACATATAAAAATCGGGCAGGCTGTTAATGTAATTAAGAAAAGGCTTGTTGTTTTTAAGGGCAGGCAGGTTTTCAAACGTCTGGTCGCCGAGGTTAGCGCGGAAATAAGTGATTTTGCGCAGCGTATCTGAACCCGGTGTGCGGACCGAAATTTCTATAAAGTCGTTCAGGTGCGTGGGCAGCGAATCGGCGGGCAGCTCGCTCACCGTGCCGTTATCATTCAAATGTTTCTTTTGAAACGAAACCACTTCGTGGCCGGTGCGCTCTAAAAACAGGCAAATAATAGGCGCCACACCATTTACTTTTACCTTTTGCAGGTCCTGTATCATTTTATGGGTAATAAAATAGCTCTTCTCAAAAATGTCCTGCAGGCTCTGGTAAACCGAGTTCAGGTAATAAGCAGCCTGTGCGCTGTCCATTTTACCAATATTGGGTATGGTGCCGGGCCTTTCCATGGCAATCATTACGTACTGGGTGGCGTTCGGATAAAAGGTAATGGCGTGCAAAATATCGGGGCCCGAAAAAGGGTAAAACAATACTCCCGGCTGTGCATGTTCGGTAGCCAGTTCCACATTGCCCCAGTCGCGCATTTTGCTTAAACGGTTCACCTCAATTTTATGGAAATTGGTGTCCATTTCAACTTCATATTTTTTGTAAAAAGCATTGTTCTGCAATTTGGCGGGCACGGCATTACCGGTAGTAGGCATACCGGCTAAAAACCGGGCATACTGGTGCAGCAGCGGGTCGGCTTTGGCAGTAGTAGTGTCAATTATCACTGGTTTTGTGGCTTCAGCAGCAACCGGGGCCGCTTCTTTTGTTTTGGTGCCGGGCTGGCTGTTGCAACCCTCAATAAGGAAGAGTAGAATAAAAAGCTGGAGGAAGTACTTCATGGCTGGGTTAATTATTGTGTAATTGTTTTTTACTTGTTTTCGTATAGCTATCGGCAATAAAATAAACGGCCAAACCTACCAACACTAAGCCAATACCGATAAGCGATTCGGTGGTTTTATCTTTTATTATGAACCACATAAACCACAGGCTTACCAATATGTATAATATGGGCGTTACCGGGTACCCAAAGGTTTTATAGGGCCTTTCAAGGCCGGGGTTTTTATACCGGTAAACCAGCACGCCCAGCACGGTAAGGGTGGAAAAAAGGGTTAAGGTAAAGGTGGTGTAAGTAATTATGCGGTCAAAGGTGCCCGTAAGCAATATGCCACAGGCAATAGCCGTTTGCAGCCAAATAGCCATTACCGGAACACCGTATTTGTTAGTGCGGTCAAAAAACCGGAACAGCGAAAACTGCTGGGCAATGCTATGCACCACACGCGGCCCCGCAATTACCATTGAACTTATGGTGGAAACCAAAAACAGACTTATAGCCAGGCTGAAAAGCTTGGCTATATTGGCATTAAAAATATGACTGGCCGAAATAAAGGCCACTTCACGAGGTGCAAAAGTGCTGGTATCAACCGTTAGTTCCTTGACCGGTGCGGTATGCAGGAAAATAATATTGAGCAACACATATAGCAGGCCTACAATTACAGTGCCCGCTAATATGGAAAGCGGGATATTTTTCTTCGGTTCGGCTACCTCGCCGGCTATGTAAGCCGAGGCGTTCCAGCCGCTGTAAGCAAACGATACATACACCAACGATATAGCGAAGGGCCCGCTAAAAAGGTCCTTCCAGGTTTGATGGGTGGCGGCAAACGAGGGGTGCTCAATACCCCCAAAAAAGAAACCACAGAAAATGAAAACAATAATCAGCAAAACCTTTAAGGCCGTAAACAGGGTTTGAAAACCGCCACCCACCTTATGGCTTAAAGAGTGGATAAGTGTAACCGATATAATTACCGCCAGCCCAACGACGCTTGGGTTAAGCCCCGGAAATACAGTGCCTAAGTATTTACCCAGTGTAATAGCGCTTAAAGCAATAGGCGCCGAAAAACCTATGGTAGCCGAAACCCAACCGGAAAGAAACCCTACGGATGGATGAAAAATTTTGGACAGGAAATTATACTCGCCGCCCGATTGTGGCATAGCCGCCCCCAGCTCGCTGTAAGCAAAGGCGCCGCAAAGGGCTATTACCCCGCCTACAATCCATAAAAGGGCTATGGCGGCAAAATCGGTAATGCTTAAAAGCTGGAACCCAAGGCTGGTAAAAACACCGGTGCCAATCATGTTAGCTATAACCACCGCTGTGGCAGCATTAAGGGTGTATTTCTTGGTCATAAAAGGCGGGAAACACCCGTCCTGTTTTTCGTAAGGCGGGCAAATGTATAAAATGTGCAATAGGTTTTTCAAACCCGCTTATAATAATCTTCTTTGCGGCATGAACACCTCAGCAAACAAAGACCCTTATGCGGTATTAAGGATAGCCGAATTCAGGAACTTTCAGCTAAGCCGGTTTACCCTCACTTTTGCCGTGCAGCTTGCTGAAACCATATTGGGCTGGAAAATTTACGAAATAACCCACGATAAACTGGCGCTTGGCCTTTTAGGCCTTGCCGAAGCCCTGCCTTTCATTACAACCGCCCTTTATTCAGGACATGTGGCCGATACCTACAACCGCTACCGCATAGTACGCCGTACCATAGCAGTACTTTGGCTGTGCTTTGCGGGTATAACAGCGCTTATGTTTAACGAAGCTTACGTATTGCGCACCCAGGGCATTTGGCCTGTTTACCTCATCATAGGCATATCGGGTATAGCGCGGGCTTTTATGGCGCCCTGTATGCAAAGTATAGTACCGCGTATTTTACCGCGGCACTTATATGCCAACGGCGCTACCTGGGGTAGCAACGTATGGCAAACCGCAGCAGTTACAGGCCCCGCCATTGGCGGCCTGGTGTATGGTATGCTTAAAGACTACTACCATTCCGATATGGCTGAAATTATCTCGTTCGCCATATCGTTAGTATTGATTGCTGCATCGGGCTTTGCTTTTGGGCGGCTAACCGTGCAGGAAAACCCGCCCAGGGGCAAAGAAGAGTCGCTTACAGAATCGCTCAAAACCGGGTTAAGGTTTGTGTTCAATAAATCCGAAATGCTCGGTGCTATTTCGCTCGATTTGTTTGCCGTGCTTTTTGGTGGCGCAGTGGCCTTGTTGCCCGTTTATGCCAGCGATATACTGCACGTAGGCCCGCAGGGATTAGGCTTGCTAAGGGCGGCCCCGTTTTTGGGTTCGGTGGTAATGGGGCTCTTTCTGGCATACAATCCACCCATATTTAATGCTGGCCGTAATTTGCTGATTGCCGTTACGGGTTTTGGCCTGGCCACTATCGGTTTTGCAGTATCAACCAACTTTGTGCTTTCCTTCGGTATGCTTTTTGCTACTGGTGTGTTCGATAATGTGAGTGTAGTAATTAGGCAAACCATACTGCAACTACTTACACCCGATGAAATGAGGGGAAGGGTAAGT
>DASZPC010000141.1:0-1525 GCA_035550455.1 Chitinophagales bacterium
GCACCTATACCGTAACCGTAACCGATGCTAATAACTGCACGGCATTAACTAATGTACAAGTGGCGCAGCCCAATGCCATGCAACTAACCATTGCCGAAACTGACGCTAACGGCGGGCAAAATAATGGCGCCGCTACAGTAACCAATGTTAGCGGGGGCATAGGTAATTTAACTTACAACTGGAGCACCGGCAGCCAGTCGCAATCTGTTACCGGCCTTGCACCAGGTAGCTATACTGTTACTGTAACCGATAATAATGGTTGCACACAAACCGCCAATGTAACTGTTGGTGTGGCCACCGGCATAAACAGTACCGCGGGCAGCCTTGAGTTGTCCGTATACCCTAACCCGGCTAGCACTCAGCTAACCGTGCAAACCGGTAACGTAAATACTGAAACCACCCTGCGCATGAATAACGTTTTAGGCCAGGTGCTGATTAATACCATTATTACCCAGCCCGAAACCAGTATCGACCTCTCGGTACTGCCAAATGGCGTTTATTTTGTTGAATTGCGTCAGGGCGCTAAATCTGCAATAAGGCAGGTGGTGGTTAACAAATGACACAAAAATGACGTGCGCGGCTCATAAAACCGCGCACTTTTCATTTACATTCGCTACATTAATATTCTCTTGTTTTGCATAACAAAATAAGAGGTGATAATGCGGGTGTTTAAACTCAAATATTACTTTACTGCCGCAATTGCTGTCCTTGCTTTTATACACATAGCAGGTGTAGCCCCCTTTTATTACGGCATGTTGGCCGAAGCCAAAAGCGAAATGAAATTCGAACTCACTTCGCATGCGCATTTAGCGCAGGTGGTGGTGAGTAATGCAGATTTTAACAACCCCGCAGTTTTTACTAAATCCGGCGATAACGAATTTAGGCTGCATGGAAAAATGTACGACTATAAAAGCGTGGAAAGGCAAGCTGATGGGTATGTGTTTTATGCCCTTGCCGATAACCAGGAGGACCTTCTGAATGGTTTATTACAAGCCATGTTTGAACGTGACTACAATGATGCACGGGCGCCCCACAAGCCTTTAACAAACATGCTCAAAAACTTTTGCCCCGATTTTTTAACAGCTCATTGGGCCCCTGTTTTTCACCCCCGGCAAAACCCTGTTTTGTTTTCACGGTACTGCAAAGGGAAACTCTCCCAGGGCTTTCAAATTAATTTAACCATTCCACCCAATTTTGTTTATTTCGCGTGAATTTTCGGTAATAGTTTCTTAATCATTAATACTTTAATTCTTTTTGAAATGAAGATATTTAGACTTATATCAGTAATTGCTTTTTACGCTTTAGTGGCTGCGCCCGGCAATATTAGCGCCCAAACAAATGCAGATGCTGAAGACCATTTTACCTGTGCCGAGGGCCAGCAGCGTGAAAAGCTTATACAGGAACACCCTGAAATTTTACAAGCAGAGGCCCAGTTTGAAGCCTTTGCGAAAGAGTTTGTGGCAAACTACAAGCAACACCACGATGAAAAAGCTTTACAGGGGCCAATTGTAATCCCTATCGTATT
>DASZPC010000142.1:0-3877 GCA_035550455.1 Chitinophagales bacterium
ATTTGCGCAGGGTTTTGTAGATGCTTATAGCGCCCAAAAGCACTATTACAAAGGCAATTAAACCGGCCAGCCCCCAAACAAAGCTTAAACTGCTTTTTACCACCACCAGCATTACTATGGCTATGAGGAAGATGGTGGCCACTTCGTTCCAAATGCGCAGTTGCTGAGAAGTATATTTGAACATGCCTCGCTTTTGCTGTGCCACTAATACATGCAGGGTAAAGTGGTAAATGTATAGCCCCAGCACAAAGCATAGCTTAATGGCCAGCCAAGTTGGGAGAGAACCATACAGGTAAAACATCCAACTGCCGAAAATGAGGGTAAGCACTGCCGAAGGCCAGGTAATGCCATACCAAAGCCTGCTAATCATTACATTAAACTGGCTGTGAAGAATGCTTTTTTCGGGTTCGGGTTTTTGTTCGGCCTCGGTGTTATAAATCAATAGCCTTACCATGTAAAACAACCCGCTGAACCAGGTAACAATAAATACAATGTGCAGGGCTTTTACATACAGGTACACGGCCAATAATTTGTTTGTGGCGCAAAGTAAGCAGATATTTTAAAGCGGCAGTGCCCGGTAATAAATATTAAAGTTGTTGCAGCAGCCAGTGCAGTTGCAGGTCGTCGTAGTGCGGTGGTTTGGTAATGTCGTACAGCTTGCTAATACCTGAACGCAAAGCGGCCAATTGCTTACCGGTTGTTTTGGGCATTTTTATTAAAACGCGGATGTAGGTTTGAAAATATTCGGCAGATAAAATACCTGTGGCAAAAGCGCCAGAATCGTCCCGGGCCCAGGCTTTTTTCATGTTGCGCACCTCGGTAAGTGCGAGGTCGTATTGTTTGCGGGTAATAAAAGCGATGAGATACACAAAGCGCGAAAGGATGTTTTCGGAAGGCGTTAGTTTGTTGTTTAAGGGCAAATAACCAAGTGCTTTATCGGGCAGTTTCATAAACAGATAGTTATAGGCCATATACATGTTGCAGGCCGTAAGCATATTGGTGGGTGTAAGGATTTTGAGGTATTTGTTATAAACCTCGGCTGCTTTGCTGTAGTGCTGGGAAACAAAGAGCGCAATAAGGTAATTGCGGATATGGATGGCCGAAACCGGCACGCCCTCTTCGTTAAACTGCCGGATGCCTTCTTCCATATAAAAGAGCGCTTCCTCCAGGCGGCCCTGGGTTACAAGGGCAACGGCCAGGTGGTTGGTGGCACTGTGGCGGTTATCGGGATGTATAACTTTTCGGGCAGGCCCGGATTTTATGATTGACTCAATTTCTTTTATGTATTCTATTTGCTCATCGCCCCCGCTTTGTACAATATATTTTTGCAGTGTAAGGTAGCGGGTGTACCAGTCGGTTTGGTCAATACCGGTAAAATCGTAAACAGCTTTCCCCGGGGTAATTTTTTTGAGCGATGGGTTCTTTTTGCTTACGTCCAGGTTTTCAAAAAAAATAGTGCTGTATTCAATTTTGCGCATACGGTGCAAAAAGCGCTTCTTTTCCTCGGCTTCCCAATCCTGCAACATATCCAGTGCGTTTTTGTGGTTTTTGCTATTGGCAGTCATGCTTAACCAAATCAGTTTTATGGTAAATAACTGGCTTAGTATATCGGTTTGCAGGTGTTCTTTTGCCTGCTTTATATAATCGTCAATATCTTCTTCAAAATGCCACATGCGCCTGCGGAAAAAAGCCTTAGCCAGCCACAGGTTTAATACATTCCGGTTTTCGTCAATTTCCTTTTTAAACCTGTCGGTAGCCAGGTAGTAATAAATAATTTCGTTCAACAGCCGCAGTTCGTTGCGAAGCAGGTAATCTTTGGTTTTTGAATAAGGCTTGTTGTAAATTTTTGCGAAAAGCTTTTCCCGTTCGGGCAGTTCATTTTTGTGCCTGAAACGTTTTAGCTCTTTAAGCAAAACGCTGAGGCTTTTTCTTTTGCCTTCGGCCACTTCTTTTTCAATCAGTTTGATTTCTTTATCGCTAAAAGCTTTTAATAGTTCCAGTGTGCGCATAAGCCAAAAATACCGTTTGGCGGCTTAATTTTTTATCACAAACAAAAGAATAAAAGCGGCCATAATTTCATCACAATATCTATGCCCGGGAGCATCGGTTTTCTATTGATAAGAGAGGTGTTTACAATCTTGGGAAGAAGATACGGTGAGGGGCCATAAATTTTATCACAATCAAAAAAATAGGTAAAAATTCATTGCCAAGGGAATTTGATTTTTGGGTTCTAATAACCATACCACAATACTTAGAAATGAAAAGGATTATCTACTTCTTAATTATTGCGGCATTACCAATCATTTTGGCAGCACAATCGCCGCAGGGTATTAACTACCAGGCGGTGGTGCGCAATGCGCAGGGCAATGTAGTGCAAAACACCCATGTGGCGTTCCGCTTTACTATTCACGACGGCACTGCATCGGGCAGCAGCGTATTCCAGGAAACCGATACCACCACTACTAACCAGTTTGGCCTTGCAACGCTGGTTATAGGCGCTAACAGTAGTTTGAATGGTGTAGGTTGGGGCAGCGGGGCAAAATTTTTACAGGTAGAAGCCGACCCTGCGGGCGGCAGTAATTTTACAGATATGGGCACCAGCCAACTAATGAGCGTGCCTTATGCGCTGTATGCCGACAATGTAATGAATGGAGCAACAGGAGCTACCGGTCCTACCGGGGCAACCGGCAGTACAGGTAATACAGGGCCTACAGGAGCGACTGGTAATGATGGCGTGCAAGGGGCTACCGGCGCTACGGGGCCCACCGGAACAGGTGCAGGACCAACCGGCGCTACTGGGCCTACAGGCCTAACCGGGGCAACCGGCAGTACAGGTAATACCGGGCCTACAGGCACTACGGGGGCAACAGGCAGTACAGGTAATACAGGGCCAACTGGAAACGATGGAGCGCAAGGACCTACGGGTAATACAGGCCCTACTGGTGTTACAGGCGCTACGGGCAATGATGGTGTGACCGGGGCAACCGGGCCTGCAGGTGTTACAGGCGCTACTGGCAGCACAGGTAATACAGGTTCCACAGGGGCAACGGGTTCCACAGGTTTGACCGGTGCTACTGGTAGTACTGGGGCAACAGGAAGTACGGGTGCTACTGGTGCAACCGGAGCCACAGGCGCTACCGGGACTTTTGGGCAAACAGGTACCACCGGGCAAACTTTATATTACAATGGCAGTAGTTGGACGGCATCTTCAAACATTTATAACAATGGCAGTAATGTTGGTGTGGGCACCACTTCGCCTGCATCAAAATTGCATGTATATAACGCCAGCGGTACGGCTGCTATACGTACCGAGAGCGGCACCGGCAATGCGTATAATAATATTGTGGCAGGTGGATCGGGCAACGAAGCAAGCACTGCTTTATATGCCGCTTCATTGCAAAGATGGTCGTATGGGAAATCGAATAGTGCGGAAGTTGGGAACAATGCGGGCTCGGACTTTTTTATTAACCGCTACAGCGATGCGGGGACATACCTTAGCCAGCCTTTTGTTATTAAACGGAGCACCGGTAACATTGGCATAGGTACCAGTGCTCCCGATACCACACTGCATATTGTGGGTAAATTAAAATACCAGGATGGTACCCAGGCCAGTGGCTATTTATTGCAAAGCGATGCCAATGGCAATGCCACCTGGGTAAGCCCAACGGCATTAAGTGTAAGCAGCAACGATACCATGAGCCTGATAGCCAGCAACAATTTGGCTACCCGTATAGAAACACAACAAAGTAATGACAGCGTTATTTATTACACCCTTGGCGGGGTTGGTTATTTTGCCATGAAGAAAGCCACCCTGGAGGTGAATAACAGTGGCGGCTCGGTATATATAGGCAATGCAGCGGGTTTGAGTGATGACTAC
>DASZPC010000143.1:0-1627 GCA_035550455.1 Chitinophagales bacterium
CCTGGATGGGGCAAGGATTTTTAATGCCCTTACAGCATTGAACAAACAACCTGCCGACCTTACAGGCCTGTTCGATAGCATTTCGGTATGTATCAGCAAAGGCTTAGGCGCACCGGTGGGCAGTGTATTGCTGGGCAGCAAGGCTTTTATTAAAAAGGCGCGCAAAATACGCAAGGTAATGGGCGGAGGTATGCGTCAAAGCGGTTTGCTTGCCGCTGCCTGCATTTACGCGCTGGATAACAACGTGCAGCGATTAGCAGACGACCACCGCCGTGCTAAACAATTAGCCGAAGCGTTAGCACATAAGAAATGGGTAAAGAGGGTACTGCCGGTTGAAACCAACATCGTCATTTTTGAAACGGAAGACTCCGCCGTTTGCGCACAGGAATTTGCCAAACAAAATATATTGGTGCAGCCCTTCTCCCCTACCTTGGTGCGCATGGTTACGCACCTGGATTTTACGGAGGAAATGCTGGGGAAGGTGATAGAGAGTTTGAGTAATTGAAAAGTAGCTCAATTTATAGCACGCAGATTATCATGATTTTTATGCTTTATCATGATTCCTACCCGCTTTAAAAGGTAGTTGTGTTTCTTATCATCACAAATCAGGATAATCATGATAATCAGCGTGCCATTGTTCTGCTCTTATCAATTACCATGAGCACCAGCATTGAAGTATTTTCCTTAAACCCTGAAAACCTCGTACAATTCCTCGCTGCCTTTTAATACTTCAGCAATATGGGTTTCATCGGTATCGGTTACAAATACCTGGCCAAAGCCTTGCCCGGCAATTAGTTCAACCAGTTTACGGCTGCGGTCGTTATCCAGTTTATCAAAAATGTCATCAATTAAAAGTATAGGGGCAAAATCCTTACTGCGTTTAATAAAATCGTATTGGGCAAATTTAATGGCTATTACAAAACTCTTCTGCTGGCCCTGCGATCCAAACCTTTTCAGTTTTGATGGCTGAGCATCAGGCGCCGCCTCATTGGGATTTATGTAAAAATCAATATCATCTTTATGGATGCCCACATCCGTACGTTGCAACATTAAATCGCGCTGAAAACCCTGCGTAAGCAATTCGTTAAAAGGCTTATCGTTCAACTGAGAGTTATATGAAAAACTTACCCTTTCGCGCTCGTAACTTATTTCCTTGTAAAAAAACTGGAAAGCCGGGTATAGCTTTTCAATGGCTATATTCCTTGCCTCATATATTTTGGTTCCTGCCGGTATTAACTGCCGGTTGTACGATTCAATCAGCGCTTTATCAACCATACCTGTTTCAGCAAAGCGTTTTAAGGCGGCATTGCGTTGTGCCAGCACATTATTGTATAAAATAAGCAGGTCCAGGTACTCGTGGTTTACTTGCGAAATAGCATTATCTAAAAATCTTCTTCGCTCCTCGCTGCTGCCGGTTATCAGTTGTCCGTCATCCGGCGAAATAATGATTACAGGAAAATTGCCCACATGCTCACTTAAGCGTGGCACCGGTATATCATTTACCGCTAATTCCTTACGCTTATTGGATGGCAGCTTGTAAACAATATTGAAAACTTCGTTACTGCGTGTAAATGTGCCCTCCAGCCTGAAAAAATCTTTACCGAAAAGGATATTCTGCTGGTCGGTG
>DASZPC010000144.1:0-4102 GCA_035550455.1 Chitinophagales bacterium
GCCCACACTTCCGTTCGCCCTTATAACCAACGGCGATGCCGTGTGGTAAAGGTTAATATTCCGCATCCCGTGGTCTATTATCTTATCAATATTCCACCGCAACTCCGGCGAAATAAGCACCTCGCCCTTGTCGTACATCACTTTCAACCGCTCTTTTACATTTTCTATACTCTTTACCACATCTGCATAAGGTATTGATACATCTTCCGATGGTGTGCGCAGCATGGTAAAAATATCCACGTTATTCAACTGCCGCTTCAGCAGTTCAAACACAGTAAAGCAAACCAGGTGGCTGGTTAATACCACATTGTAGCGGTAGTAATTTTCAACAATACGCTCGCCCAGTATTTTGGTGTATTCTTCGTCCCGCTGTTGGTCATCTTTCAACTCGCCATTGGTCAAAAAATAATTCTTCACATTTATTTTCTGCCCAAGGTGGTTATAGCTGTCTCCCTCGGCATCTACCTTATTGCCCAGTACATCCAGCACATCGCCAAACGAAACAGAGAGCGAAGACGATGCCGAAAGGAATTTGAAAATAAAACGTACCAGTTTAAACGAGGTGGAGTATTCATCATTTTCTCTGAAAAATTTCTCCTTGCCGGTTTCTCTCAGATAATCATTAATAAGGCCCTGCGCCTCCAGCACAAAGTGGTAGTTAATTACACATGGCACTACAAATATCTTGGGGGCAGTCTCCACCGGAAAGTTTTTGTAGTGCAGCTTTTGTGCTTCAATAGCCGTACCCAGAAGCCCCAGTTTTAAACGCTTTTCAAGCGAACCCGAACGCGAACGGGTACCTCCCGGAAAAAAAATACTGTGCGCACCGCGCTGCAAAGCAATACAGCTGTAGCTTTTAAGTGTTTCCAGGTAAACGGTGTTCTTTTTGCGGCGGTCAACCTTATAAGCCCCCAACCGGTTCATAAAATACGAAAGCAACCCTATACTAAACAGGTTTAGCCCCGCGCCGTAGGTAAAAGCGGGCAGGCCCAGTTCATTCAATATCCAGCCCACCATAATTGAATCCATATTGCTAAAGTGGGTGGGTACCACTATTACAGTGCCTTTGGTGGAAAGGTTCCTTATCTTTTCAACATCGCCGGTAATAGGTATTTTTTCATGTATGGTTTTTACGTTTCCAGCCACAGTTTTAAACCATTTGCCCGGCGCAGCTGAAAGAATACGTCCAAAAAATTGTGGCAACAATGCACGCGCAAACTTAAACGCGCCTAAATCAAACTCGCCCACTATCTCGTTGGTATAGCGTTCCAGTATTTCTTCAAGAATATCATTTTCGCTCAGTACATCGGGGTGCTCGGCCTGCTCAACCTTAATCAGGCGGCTTTTTATACTGCTCCAGAATTTCTTTTCGTCAGGTGGGTCGGCTTTCCAGGGTTTATCACTCAGGCGTATACGTTCCTGGTAAAGCACTTTGGCCAGTTCGCGGCGCAATTGCTCAGGTGTTTTAAACCGGCTAAGCAGTTTTTCAGTAGTCCGGGTTCGTACTTCTTGCAAAAAAGCGTCCCGGTCCTGGCTAAGACGGTAAATAGGCCACTGGTGGATTTCGGGGGTTACATAAGGCAGCGGGTAATCCTGCGGGTTATACTGTCGTCCTTCCATGTGGGTTTATCCTTGCATTAAAATTAGAAAGAAAATTAAGCCTTACAAGATGGCTTTTTACAGTAACCTTATTTACAGGGCTTCTTTAAAAACGGCGTATTCTGCAACAAATCTTTGTAACACGTGTACAGCACCCCAAAGGTATCGGCACTAACACTGGAGTATGGCATTTGGTAAAGGCTGTCCGCCTTCATTTTCCACTCCTGTGCCTCACTGGCAGTACTATCGCCAATTTTATAGTTAAAAGTAAAAAACAGGGTTTTATTATTGTAAGTAGCGCCGGTTATACTGGCAGCAAAATTGCCCCCGGTATCACTGGTAAGTAACATATTGCCCGATAGGCTGTCGCCAACAATAGTCAGGTGCATTTCTCCTTTAGTGCTGGTGGTGCTAAGCCCAAAGCAATAGCTCTCGGGGGGAATGGGGGGCGTAGTGGGCAAATCGTAAACGCTGGCCTTCTCCCACTTTTTTTTCTTGGCAAAATACGGACAGCCGGTAAACAGCAATGCCAGCGATATGGTTAGAAGTTTGTACACCTTATTTTGTGGTAAATGTAATAGTTAAGGGCTAATTTGAAAACAACAGTAAAAGCATCCTGATAAAACCAAAGAAGGCTTACCTTTTCGTTTCGCAAAATATTTCTGCTTGCAATGATGGCTATTTCAGGATGGGACATACTTTTTACAAGCTCCTTTATTTGACTTCGTTTCTGATAATTTGACTTTTCTTCCATAGCGTTTGCTTTTTTGTGTATCGCTATTTTAGAACGGGACACCCGGTACAAATAAAAAACCCTCCCGTTTCCGGGAGGGTTGTCGCCTATAGGGATTAACCATGGCAACATCCAACGTCTTTATTTCTTATCGTCTTTTACCTCTTCGTAGCTAACGTCAGTAACATTATCCTGCCCACCGGCCTGTTGCTCTTCAGCGCCTGGGGTGCCTGCGTTGTTAGCAGCGTTTTGCTGGGTGGCATTGTAAATATCCTGGCTGGCGGCCTGCCATGCGGTGTTCAAAGCCTCGGCAGCCTTGTCCATTTGTTCAGCATCGTTGCTTTCTTTCGCTTTCTTCAAATCAGCCAGTGCGCCTTCAATAGCAGTTTTCTTATCGGCAGGTATTTTATCGCCTACTTCTGTCATCTGCTTTTCAGTCTGGAATATCAGCGAATCAATCATATTCGCTTTTTCAGCCTGCTCGCGCATTTTCTTATCGGCATCTTCGTTGGCCTTAGCCTCATTCTTCATTTTTTCAATCTCATCTTTCGAAAGGCCGGTATTGGCTTCAATACGGATTGATTGCTCCTTGCCAGTGCCTTTGTCCTTGGCATGAACATGCAATATACCGTTGGCGTCAATATCAAAAGTTACTTCTACCTGTGGGGTACCGCGCATGGCTGGTGGTATGCCATCTAAGTGGAACCGCCCAATAGTGCGGTTATCCTTCGCCATGGTACGTTCGCCCTGCAATACGTGGATTTCAACCGAAGGCTGGTTATCCTGTGCAGTGGTAAACACCTGCGATTTTTTAGTAGGTATCGTAGCGTTCGACTCAATCAGCTTGGTCATTACACCGCCCAGCGTTTCAAGGCCTAATGAAAGCGGGGTTACATCTACCAGCACAATATCATCCTTCACATCGCCGCTCAAAATACCGCCTTGTATGGCAGCGCCTACAGCAACCACCTCATCGGGGTTAACACCCTTCGATGGCTTTTTGCCAAAGAACTTTTCTACTGTTTCCTGTATTTTGGGTATACGGGTTGAACCACCCACCAAAATTACTTCATCAATCTGCGATACATTAAGGCCTGCATCTTTCAAAGCCTGCTTGCAGGGCTCCAGTGTGCGCTCTACCAGTTTATCGCACAGTTGTTCAAATTTAGCGCGGGTAAGCTTCTTTACTAAGTGCTTGGGCACGCCGTCAATAGCCGTTACATAAGGCAGGTTAATTTCAGTTTCCTGCGAAGCTGACAATTCAATTTTGGCTTTTTCGGCAGCTTCTTTTAAACGTTGCAGCGCCATGGGGTCCTTGCGCAGGTCAACACGCTCTTCATTTTGAAATTCGCTCGCCAGCCACTGTATAATCTCATTATCAAAATCATCGCCGCCAAGGTGCGTGTCGCCGTTGGTTGATTTTACCTGGAATACCCCATCGCCCATTTCAAGCACCGAAATATCAAAGGTTCCACCACCAAGGTCATATACTGCAATGTGAAAATCCTTATGCTGCTTATCTAGGCCATAGGCCAAAGCGGCGGCAGTAGGTTCGTTCAAAATACGTTTTACGGTAAGCCCTGCAATTTCACCGGCCTCCTTGGTGGCCTGGCGCTGGCTGTCGTTAAAATACGCTGGCACTGTAACTACAGCTTCGCTTATGGTTTGCCCAAGGTAATCTTCGGCGGTCTTCTTCATTTTCTGAAGCACCATAGCCGATATTTCCTGAGGCGTATAAAGCCTGCCGTCAATATCCACACGTATCGTATC
>DASZPC010000145.1:0-5454 GCA_035550455.1 Chitinophagales bacterium
TCTGTGCCGGTTGTTTTTAGCGAAGTTGTATCAATAACCACCTCTTCCATCTTTATGTACCGGTTAATGCGCTTCTCATATTCGGCACAAATAGCTTTCACTTCTGCCGAAGTGGTTTTACCGGTGTATATAACTGTAATCTTCATAATAGTTTGCAATTGCCGCCCGTGGTTCTATTTTAGCGCCTCAAACAAACAGAACCTGTATGAAAATATTAAAAAGCAGCACATTCATTATAGCAGGCCTTGCTATTTTATTTTCACTTAGTGGCTGCAAAGATAAATCGCAATTACTGCTGAAAACCTGGAAATTGGAGGATATGACCTATACTTCAGAAGTGCCTAAAGGCATGCAAAGCACGGTTGATAAATCTGTTGCAGAAATGAAAAGCTCAGTATTGTTAACATACAATGCTGATGGCACTTACCTGACCGAGATGAAAGACCGGCAACTGCATGGCAAATGGAAACTGAACTGGAATTCATCAAAGCTCACTTCGGTGGATGATAACGGTAATTCAGTTGTTTATAACATAAAGGAACTTAGCGATAATAAGTTCTCGTTTATAGCTACAGAGGGGAAACAGGAGGTTTTATTTGTAATGGCGCCTGCGAAATAATTTATGAAGAAACTAAACATATTTCTTATTGCGGCCTTAATCCTGGTTACAGTCACTCAATGCAACCAGAAAACGGAGAAAATTACCGGCATTTGGCAGTTGCAGTCTATGACAATAAATGGAACTTTATTACAAGGTAATGCCCTTGGCAACTGGCTGTGGGAGTTTAATGATAAGGGAGGGTATTTATCGGATATAGCGGGCATAAAAGAAAAAGGCCTTTATAAGATAAAAGACAACAAACTTACCCTGCAACCCGTTGGCGAAAAGGCACACGCCCAACAAACCTATACTATTGAAAAACTTGACTCGTTGGAAATGACATTATCGGCAGTTGGCGGAGGCAATAAATCAATACTGCGCTTTCTTAAAACCCAGGCCGAAGGTGTACAAGGAGATAAGGATTAGCAGGGTTTGTATCTTGCGGTTTAATTAAAAAAATCTGATACCTTAGCCTTATGACGCTGGCGATAGTACTCGCTATTATTATAGTTGGGTTGCTGCTTATTTTTCTTGAAATGTTTGTTGTACCCGGAACAGCCCTATTTGGTATTGCCGGTGGAATTGCCGTTGTTGCAGGAGTTATTATGATGTATAACTACTTTGGTAGTACCTGGGGCAACATTACGGCACTGCTAACCACCCTGGCTGTAGGCGTTGTAATTATTGCAGGGTTCAGGGTAATACAATCGAACCGGATAGCTATGAAGGCTGAAATAAACAGTAAGGTTAATGAGTTGGAGCAACACCTTTACAACCTTGGCGAGAAAGGGATAACAGCAACGGAGTTGCGCCCGAATGGCAAAGCCCAGTTTGGGAATAACAAAACAGAAGTTTTCTCAACCGGCGAATATATTCAGCGGGGCACTGAAGTAGAAATTATCAAAATAACAAACAACCGGATTTTTGTAAAACCCACTAAAATATAAACTATGGAATTACCTGTATTTATCCTTGCGGCTGTAATCGTATTTGCCATACTGGTTTTATTCTGGCTTTTACCGATACCACTATGGCTTTCGGCAAAATTTGCCAATGTGCATATAAGCCTTGTGCAATTGTTGTTTATGCGTTTCAGGCGGGTTCCCCCATCGGTTATTGTAAATGCGATGGTAACAGCCACCAAGGCAGGCATACCCGTTCAACGCGATTTGCTGGAGGCCCACTACCTGGCCGGTGGAAATATTGGAAAAGTGGTAAGGGCACTGATTAGCGCCGATAAAGCCAATATTGAACTTGACTTTAAAGCTGCCACAGCCATTGACCTTGCTGGGCGCGATGTATTTGAAGCTGTTCAACTTTCAGTTAATCCAAAGGTTATTGAAAGCCCTGCGGTAACTGCTGTAGCTAAAGATGGTATTCAGCTAATAACCAAAGCGCGCGTAACTGTCCGGGCAAACATCAGGCAACTTGTGGGTGGCGCCGGTGAAGAAACCGTGTTGGCCCGTGTTGGTGAAGGTATTGTAACCTCTATTGGTTCAGCTGAATCGCACAAATCGGTAATGGAAAACCCCGATTCTATCTCAAAGGTAGTACTGGCCAAAGGCCTTGATTCGGGAACGGCTTTTGAAATATTATCAATAGATATTGCCGATATTGACATTGGCCGCAATATTGGCGCAGGCTTGCAAATGGACCAGGCCAATGCCGATAAGAACATTGCCCAGGCAAAGGCCGAAGAACGGCGTGCCATGGCTATTGCCTTAGAACAGGAAATGAAAGCCAAAGCACAGGAAGCCAGGGCCAAGGTAATTGAAGCCGAATCGCAAATACCTATTGCCATAGCAGAAGCATTTAAAACCGGTAATCTTGGCGTAATGGACTACTACCGGATGCAAAATATACAAGCCGACACCACTATGCGGGAAAACATAAACAAAGGACCAACTGATAAAAAATAAAACTATGAGCTTAACTGAACAATTTGCCGATGCGCAACTAAAAGTAAAAACCCTGACCGAAAGGCCGGGCAATGAAGAACTGCTTGACCTTTATGCCCTGTTTAAACAGGCAACCGAAGGCGATAATAACACCGATGAACCGGGCGCTTTCGATTTTAAAGAAAAATTCAAATGGAAGCAGTGGGATTCAAAACGCGGATTGAGCAAAGATGAAGCTATGAACCAGTATATACAGTTAGTGGAAACACTACTGGGAAAATACAGCCATAGCTAAAGCTGGTGACTGAAATTACTAATTGCAGTAGTTACCAATCGTAAGTTTTATATTAATAATTACCATTAAGAAAAGCAGGGAAGTGAGGTCGGGAGCGGATTTGAACCGCTGTGGGAGCTTTTGCAGAGCTCTGCCTAACCCCTCGGCCACCCGACCATAAAGGGAGTGCAAATCTACCATAGTTTTCAAATTTGCAAAATGTACTACTATGCTTTGTAGTTTTTTGTTGGGTTATAAATTCTATAGCTATTTGTTCTTTTCAACATTCTATCAACCTGTGCGTAAGTACGATTAGAAAAGATTTAATTTGCCCTACGGCTTTTTTTTAAGTCGAGAGCTATATCTCAATGGACATTTCACCTTTTATTGCTGAACTTTTGTATGAACGGGACTGTGTTATTATACCAGGCTTTGGGGGCTTTTTGGGCAGCTATCAGGCCGCCCGGATAGCAATTGCCGAACAGGTTATTTATCCGCCTGCAAAAGCAATTTCATTTAATGTGCACCTTAAAGGGAATGATGGACTGCTAGCAGATTATATAGCATCATCGCAAAGCATTAGTTTCAACCAGGCATCGGCCATTATCGAAACCTGGGTTATTGCAGCAACAGGATTGCTAAAACGCAGAGAAGCATTATACCTAAACAACATAGGACAATTAACAACTGATATTGAAGGAAATTTACAGTTTGCACCCAGCAATGCCGTTAACTACCTTAAAACATCGTGCGGGCTAAAACCCGTAACTGCTGTTCCACTATTGCGTTCCAGGCCTGTATTGCCCAGTATTAAAGAATCTCAGGAAACTTCCAAAATCAGACGGGCTCCCGGGTTTTTAAGAATTGCCGCAGCCATCATATTAATATTAGGCATTGGTGGTTCGTTAGCGATGATTGGCCTTGGTATTGACATTAAGCCCCTTAATTTGGATGAAGCTAATGTGCTTGGCTTTGTTGAACGCATATTTAAAGATAGCCTTCATGAACTCAATCCTGCTAAAGTGGTAAGCTACTCAACAGCTACTTTACCAACAGATACTATAGCCCTTAGCACAGCAATAGCAACACCCGATTCAATATCAAATTCAACTTTAACAAATAATCCGGTTGCTGAAAGCCAGGCACCTAAATCAGCCCCTTCCGGTGGTGGGTATTATATTATTATTGGTGCCTTTAGCCAACAAGAACATATAGAGGCTGCCCGGGCAGAGATACTAAAACAATTCCCCGCCACTGCGCTCTATGAAGATAAGAGCGGTAAACTTACCCGGTTAGGGTACTGGGCGGGAAATAGTTATAAAGATGCCGTAAAAGAACTTAATACAGCCCGTGAAACCAATTCAAGCTACTGGCTTTTTAAAGCTGGCTTAAGTAATTAATCTTCTTTGCGCTGTGCTTTGTAGGCTTCGAATTCTTTAACCTGGTCGCCTTTCATTGCAGCAGCAAGGGCATTATCGCGGGTTGTACGAAGCGCCTTCAATTTAGAGTCATATTCAGCTTTAGCCAAGGTAGCTTTTTGACTTTGAAGGGCATCGTAGCCTTTAAAGTAATCAACCAAATTTTGATTTATAATTGCCCATTGGCCTCCTTCCAGGTGAACAAAGTTGTTTATATCGCCAACAGCCAATTTAGCCCTAACTTCTGGCCTTTGTTGAGTTGAAGAAGTAGCATGTTGAGGATTTTGAGCTGAATTAGCAGTTTGAGCATTAGATACGGCGAATGAAGAAGCTATAATTGCCGATGCAAAAAGGATTCTTTTCATAATTGATTTATTTTGGCCCGAAAGTAAGACAATTATTTAATAATCTGCCTGTTGCTTAGCAATAATTCTAAATATGGAAATTACAATTAAAACCTTTAACTACGGTAGCCCTGAGTATGAAAAAGCATTAGATTTAAGGAACCGTATACTACGTATCCCTCTTGGCCTGAAGTTTACGCCAGACGAACTAAAGAAGGATGAAACCGATACTCATTTGGGGTTATTTACCGGAGATATAATATCGGCCTGCCTGATACTTTCGGATGCCGGAAACGGGCGTATGAAGATGAGGCAAGTTGCCGTTGATGATATTTTTCAACGGCAGGGACTGGGACAAAAACTATCAAAGGCAGCCGAAGACTATGCCAAAAGCAAAGGTATAGCACTCATGTTTTGCCATGCCCGTAAAACTGCTGCGCCTTTTTATGAAAAAATGGGATACCATGTAGTTGGAGAAGAGTTTATCGAAGTTAACATTCCGCATTATGTAATGGAAAAGGCTTTAAAGTAACCGATTAGGAATATATTTGGCGGAAATATGCAGCGTAAAAAGATAATTCTTGTTGTAGTAGCATTGCTACTGGTTTTGGTGGCCGTTTTCTTTTCATACAAATCATATCATAAAGTAAAAGCCCCAGATACACAGACTACCGACACAAGCAGCCAGACAAGCAAACCGCCCGTAAATACCATTAACCTTCCTCATGCCGACTCGTCTCTTATTCCAATTCTTGGAAAGGTTTTAGACGATGCATTTGATGCCAGCGCTAAGAATGACTATAAAAAATTGGGATCGTTAATTATATACCGTGGTCCAGATGTAAAAAGGCTGGGAATAGATGTTTTTAATGCCAAAAATAATTACGAAAGAAACGTAGTGCGCCTTACATCCGAAGTA
>DASZPC010000146.1:0-9081 GCA_035550455.1 Chitinophagales bacterium
ATAAAACTGTCATCTTCAATAGCATCCTTCCATTCACTCAGGCGGCGGCTCACACTGTTGTCCAGCATCTTATCATCATATTGCAATACAAAACCACCAATCATATCTTTGTCAATCACTTCTTGTAATTCTACACTGGGCATGTTTTCACGGGCCTTCAGCGAATCGGTTATACTTTTCACCAGTCCGGCATCCAGTTTCACCGCCGATGTAATTTTTACACGGGTAATCCCCTTTATTAAATTGTACTGGGTTATAAACGCTTCAAAAATTTCGTTCAGGTAGGCCTCGCGCCCCTTTTTTATTACCAGTACCATAAAGCGGTAAATAATATCATCTGTTTTACCCTCAAAAAGCAACCTGCTTACATTCAGCTTTTTATCAATAGTAATAATGGGGCTTTTGTACATCGCCTTCAGGTCGGGGCTGGCGCTTAAAATACCGTCAATTGCCTTCACATCGTTATACACCTGCTCCAGCCTGCCCTTTTCCTGTGCAAGGCCAATCAGCGATTTAGCGTAACGGGTTGATAAACTATATGCACTCATTCCTTTTGTCTAATGTCTGTTGTCCGATATCGTCTCTGTCTAGTTCAAATTACTTTCCTTCACCAATTTATTTACATACTCTACCTGCTCGGTATCCCCTTTCAGTTCTTTACGCAGCACCTTTTCAGCAATATCCAGTGCCATCAGGCCCACCGAGTTTTTCACCTCGGTAATAGCCGCTTTTTTCTGCAAATCAATTTCACGGAAAGCCGCCTGTATTTTCTGCTCGGCCTCTTTCTGTGCCTTATCCATTATATCGGCTTTCACTTTTTCGGCTGCTTCTTTGGCTTCATTCAGTATTTTGTTCCGCTCTTCTTTGGCGGCGTTCAGCAGTTCTTCGTTTTTGGCGGTAAGTTGTGCCATTTCGCTGCGGGCCTTTTCAGCCTGCGCCAACGAATCTTCAATGGTTTTTTCACGTTCGTTTAGCATGGCCAAAATAGGTTTCCATGCAAACTTGCCTAAAATAAACACCAACAGGCCGAAGGTAATTACCATCCAGAATACCAGGCCAATTGCGGGTTTTACCAGTTCCATATATTAATCAATTTATAATTCCGGGTTTCTAATTTCAAATTCCTTTTACCAAACATTTTGATAAATCCGGGCAACGAAGCCAACCGCTTTTGCTGCCCGGATATTTCTTACGTGGCTTAGCTCTTGAATACAACAAGAAGGCCCACAACCATCGCAAAGAAGGCAGCACCTTCTACCAGCGCGGCTGTAAGAATCATGTTTGCGCGGATATCGTTCGAGGCTTCGGGCTGGCGGGCAATTGCCTCTACCGCTCCTTTACCTATCTGTCCGATACCAATACCTGCGCCTATTGCGGCCAGGCCTGCGCCTAATGCTGCAATACCATAACCTGTTCCCAGGCCATCAACTAATAATACCGTGTTAAGCATGATGTTTGGTTTTATAATGATTAAGAAAATACAATTTAAACAAGCGATTCTTTATGGTTGTGCGATTCTTCAACCGCTGCACCAAAATATATGGCCGATAGCAGCGTAAACACATACGCCTGTATCAACGCCACCAGCACTTCCATTAAACCCATAAACACATTAAACAGCACCGATAATATACCTACCCCATAACCCATGCCCACATGCATTTCGCCAAATATGAATATCAGGCAGAAAAACGACAGGGCTATAATGTGGCCAGCCATTATATTGGCAAACAATCGTATCATTAACACAAACGGCCTTAAAAACACACCCATAATTTCAATAGGGGTTAAAATAACCAGCACAAACTTGGGTACGCCTGGCATGGCCAGTATGTGGCCCCAGTAATGCTTGTTGCCATTTACCGTGGTTATAATAAAGGTAAGGAGCGCCAAAAACCCGGTTACCGCAATATTGCCGGTAAGGTTAGCGCCACCGGGCAGTATAGGAATAATGCCCAGCATGTTATTAATCCATATAAAAAAGAAAACGGTAAGCAGGTAAGGCATAAACCTTTCGTACTTCTTACCTATGCTTTGCTTGGCTACTTCATCGCGTATAAAAATAATGAAAGGCTCCAGTGCCGATTGCAGGCCTTTAGGCGCCTTGCCGCGGTTGGTGGTATAACTTTTGGCTATTGAAAGGAAAATAACCAGCAGCAAAAATGCGCTGAAAAACAATGAGGCCACATTTTTTGTAATCGAAATATCGTACAACTTATCGGTAGCTTCTTTATTTTCTTTTCCGTCATCGCCCACCACTATTACATGGTTGGTTTCGTTTAGTTTGTAATTATAGTATTTACCCTGGGCTACGGCCTCGCCGTGCTCAAATTTGCCCGACATAAACACATCCAACCCTTTATCGGTATAAAGTATAACAGGCAGTGGAATGGCTATGGTATGTTCGCCTTCGCCTAAAATATGCCATTCATGGCTATCGCTGATGTGCTCCATTATCAGCGTGCCGGCATCAAATTTTTCGGCCTTTTTTTCTTCTTTAACAGTTGAATTTGCCTCGGCTGCATTTTCGGCAAAAGCGCCAAAATGCATGAAAAACGCTAAAAAAAGCGCGCCAAATAAGGGTTTCAGGGGCATTTGTTTCAGTAATTTCATACTACCGTTTCAAAAACGGCTGCAAACATAAAATAATCCCGAAATTACGGAAGGGTTTGTTGGTAAAAAAGTAGCATCGGTTAAAAAGCGGGCAAAGGGGTGTAAGGCGCCGCTAAAAGTGGGTTAGGCTTATTCCACCGGTTCCGGGGCGGGTATGGAGGCCCATTTACGCCCTGTAAACGCTTCTATACGCGCAATAATCTCCTCTCCATCCCACGAACCAATGCGCTTGCCAAACCTTTCCACCTTGCCATTGCATACCAGGGCAATAGTGCCATCAGCTATCAGGTACTGAATTTGCTTATCAGTCGTTTCAAGCCCAAATACATCAAAATTGGTGCTACCCGGGGCCATAGGATGGCTGGTAAACTCCTGGTTACCGGCTATGTATAACTGTTTAATCTGGTTTAGTGGAAATTCCCTCCTCCTTTCTGCAATTGCATTAGTTTCAATAACCAAAATATTTTGCCGCGTTACTTTTACTATTTCCCGGCGGTTAATGCCCTGCAAATAGCTTTTGCCTGCTAAAAGATATAAAAAACCAACCACACATGCCAGCACTGTGGCGCCAACGCTATACGAAATTGCCAGCCAGGCGCCCAATACCAGCGCAACCCCCAGCCCGCCTATTACAAGCCCTTGTATGGTTAGCCCAAGGGTAATAACTTTTTTTACCGGCGGTTTAATTTCTATAACCAATTCGTTGGCAGTTTCGGTAAAATGCAGCGAGTCCCTCATGGTGGTAAGTTACTGCGGTTAAAATAATAATTTATAGTAAATCAATTTAGCCTGCAAAGTCTATTTCTATATCATACTTATCCAGCAAACCTGCTATACCCGAAACCGAAAACCGGGCCTTTTTTATGCGGTTATTATCGGGGTCTAAGGTGTAAAACCGGGCGCCTCTTAAATCGGCCTTCTCCAAATTAGTACGGTCAAAAGCAGCCCCGCTCAAATCGCAATCCTCAAAAATTGCCTGGCTTAAATCGGCCTCGGCAAAGTCGCACTCCCGCAGTTCAGTATTTTTAAATACAGTGCCTTTAACCGTTGTTTGGTAAAATGTCGATTGGTTCAATACACAGTTATAAAAACTGAAAAGCAGTGTTGTTTCGCTGCAATCGCAAAAGCGCATCCCCAGCATTTTGCAATTCCTGAACTCCGTATCCTTAAAAGATACTTTTTCTAAACGCGCAAGGCTCAGGTTACAGTCCTTAAACACACAATCAATAAACTTACTACCGCTAAGTTCCGTGCCCGCCAAATTACAATTGGTAAACTGGCAATTTTCATAAACACCCTTTACCCATGGTGTTTCGTTGTAATCAATCTTGTTAAAGGTACCGCCTTCGGTATAATTTTTTTCGTTGCCGGCCATAATTGCTGCAAACCTAATTAACTGGGGTATAATTCCGGTAAAACAAAAATCCCCGCCATTTTTACATGAACGGGGACTTTTTCTCAGCTATTAAATTTCAATCATTATTGTTTTTTGGTGTTCGGGTTTCCGGCTATTACCGCACTTTGCTTCCCTTCGCCGGGCTTACCTTGCAACGGGGTTCTGCCAATCAGCAAATCCTCGCTTAATCCATATAATTCAGGGTGCAGGTACTTGCCTTTGTTTTCAGGTTCCTTAGCCTGTTCAGGTACTACCGGGTTCGCTTCGGCCCATTTATCTTTACGCACGCCGGTAACCATCCAGCTTACTTCAATACCGGGCTTATCGGTTTTAATGGTAAAGTGGTTGCCGCTTATTTTTTCAGTAACAATAGCCTGGGCAAAACCGCCGCCTATTACGGTAAGTTGGTAGCGGAAATCCCTGTTCTCGGCTTCAAAATACGATGGCAGTTCAACAACTGCATTGCCGTTTACATCGGTAACCACATTGCCGTTGTATATGTTCATCATATCAGGGCTTTCAACAAACGAGTGTATCAGGTACTTGTTGGCAGGGTCAAGCGGGTGGTCAATCTTAAAAGTACCCCCACCTTTGCTAAGTGTTCCGCTTACGTATACATTACCCAAAAAATAACCCGCATAGTTAGTGGCCCCACCCGAGGCATTGGCATAAACACCATAATTATAGCCGGCGCCCGAAGCGTTGGCCTGTATACCATAAGCGCTGCTGCTGGCGCCGCTGATGGCAAAAAAGTAGCCGCCGCCGTTTTCCAAGGTAGCGTTTTGTGCTATGCCTACTGCGGCTATATTGGCCGTGCTGCCGGACGAGTTACTTAAACTATATGAACCAATAGCCCCGTGCGAAGCATTGCCGGTTGGCGGAGATGATGCATAATTATATGCAGCCGTATTAAAATTATAAGCGCTGTTCCAGCTATACCCCCAGGTAGCATCACTAGCTATAATACCTACCCCGCCTATGGCTAGGTTGTAAGTGCCAAAAGTACCGCTGTTGCCGTTATTAAAATATCCCCCTGCCGATGCCGTACCGGCAGTACTGCCCGAGCAGGTGCCTATTACACCATAAATATTTGCTGTTCCGGCTGTGGTGGCATATCCGTAAACACCATAATGTCCGCCTATACCATAAACACCTGTACCATTACCGCCGGTGCTGTTGTTAGTAGTGGCATCGCAATACGCGCCAAAATAGCTGCCTTCAAACTTTCCGCCGTAACCCCAGTTAGCAGCCGGTGTGGATACACCATGTACCGCTATTACATCATGTGAGGCGGTGGCATTATTTACAAAGCCGGCTATATCATAGGCCGCGCTGGTGTTGCTTCCGTTAACCAGCAAACCGTTAACCGCTGCTGCATTATTAATTTGCACAGTAGCCAAAGTATTGGTGGCATTGGTGTTTTCAAAAAGCGCAGTTGTTTTATTACCGCTTGCCACCACTGCATGAAGCAAGCCTGTGGGGGTAACTATACCAATACCCACATTGCCTGCCACTACTAAAATACCATAGCCAGTAGTGCCGCCGTCAAAATAACCGGCAATGCCACCTGCTGTCACAGTGCTCCAGAGGGCCTTACCGCCGCCTGTATTTACAGCCGATACCCCTGAATATGAACTGGCAGCAGAGCTAAAGTATGCCGCCGTATTGTTATCGCTAAATCCGGATATAGCAATGTTAGATTGGGTTGACGCTGAAATTGCCGTAGCCGCTGAAAGTGAAGAAGCACTTCCAGTACCGCTTTGTGCATAAATGGCATGTTGCCCTGCAACACTGCCCGGGCTATAAACATGCAACAGCGTGGTTGAAAATGGCGATGCGGTTCCAATACCTACCGATGTACCGTTATCATAAATAATACTGCATGTAGCGCTGCTGCCGCTTGATTTTACCACATAATTATTAGTACCACAACCCACCGGCCCCGTAGCGCCTGTTATGCCTGTAGTTCCGGTAACTCCCGTAGCGCCGGTAACTCCCGTAGCGCCGGTAGGGCCAGTGCGCCCGGTGGGGCCGGTTGGCCCGGTTGCACCACCGCCCGAACCAGTGGGGCCGGTTGGCCCGGTGGGGCCGGTAGCACCACCACCCGAGCCGGTAATCCCTGTAGGGCCGGTTGGGCCGGTATTACCAGTACCGCCAGTTGCCCCGGTAGCGCCGCCCGGGCCGGTTGGCCCCGTTACACCGGTAGCGCCACCACCTGAACCTGTTGCCCCCGTGGGGCCGGTAGGGCCCGTGGCGCCTGTAGCCCCATTTGCCGCATTGCCTGCATATAAGGCATAAGGCACACTCAACAATTCCGAGGTGCCCATTGATACAAAATTACCTGTGTTATTTACGTCTGCCTCTACCTGCAAATATTTAGCGCCGCTGCCCCAGCTTACTATGGTAAGGTTTTGGCTGCTTCCTATCTGCACTGTTACTAATCCAAACTGGTTTGAACTGGTGTTAATCGTTTCTTGGTAAACCGAAGGCCCGCTTGCCGAACCATCGTGAATGGTAAACCGTAGCTTAACCGGCGTGTTGTCGGCAACAGGTTGGCCGCTGCTGTTGCGTACCACAGCCTGGTAATTTATTTCCTGTGGCGGGCTTTGTGCGTACAATCCCGTTACCACAAGTAAAAATGCGATAAAGAATAAGTTTTTCATGACATGGGTTTCTGTGTTATTTAATATTTCCCAAAAAAAGGGTTAAAGCCCATAAATAATAATGACTTAGCTCATATCCTGTTCTAATCAAAGTCAGGACTGGCGCGGACTTCAGTAAAATAGAGGGGAAGGGAAAAAGGCGTTACAACATCAAAAAATGCCTTAGGTGGTTGAGCGGTGCGCGTAGCAAACAGCAGCATTAAACGCGCTGCTGCTTAGTATTTAGTTATCACTTTATTTTGTATAAAATCTTTGCCACTTACTTTTAACAAATAAGCCCCGGCAGGCAGGTAGCGGGTATCTATTATTCCGGTGTTTGAATTTACCTGTTTAACTATCAACCTTTCGCCCAGCATATTAAACACCTCTATCTGTCGTAATATTTGTGCCGCTTCAATTTGCAGGCTGTTTCCAAAAGGGTTCGGGTAAATTTTTACATGCGCTGCGTTTTCTATCGCCTTTATATCAGTAGTTCCCGATAATGTATAGCGGTTAAAAAAATCCCATATAGCCTGGCTCGCATCAAAGTCGCGGTCGGTGTTTCCAAAATTGCTTATATCTACCAGCCCATCAGGCCAGGTATGCCCTCCACCTGTAATCTTGTATAGCAGCACCTCGTTATTAGCGCTGCATTGGTTATAATCTATTGTTTGCACTGTACACCCATCACTGCTGTTGGTATCTGGCAGGTTGGTGGTATCGCCGGGCGTATTGCAGGTTTCCTTATTCAGCCAAAAGTTGATGGCCGCCTCTGTTGAAAGCGCGCCGGGCAAGCCGTTGTAAGGCACAATGGGGTCAGCAGTGCCGTGTATATGCATAATGGGCATCAGCCTTTGCGGATGGCAGTAAAAAGCCGTACTATCGGTTAAGCAGCCCGATACCGCCGCAATGGCGGCAATGCGGTTGCTCATTTCACAAGCTAGCCGGTGGCTCAGGTAGCCGCCATTGCTAAGGCCGGTGGCATAAACCCGATCGGTATTAATACCATAAAGCACCACCATCGTATCAATCAGTTTACCAGTAAAACCAACATCATCTATGCCGGTACCGTAGGTGCCTGCCCAGCCTACATTCCATTCATTGTTTATACCATCGGGGTAAACCACAATAAAGTGGTTTGCATCGGCGGTGGCATCCATTTTTGTATAAAGTTCCTGCTGGCTGGCATTGCTGGTATAGCCATGAAAGTTAAAAACCAAAGGCAGGTGCTGCCCTGCCACATAACCTGTTGGCAAATGCACTATAAAATCGCGGTTATACCCGCCATAATTCATGTACAGGGTGCTGGTGTTTCCAGCTATTGCAGGTAAACTCAGCGCCAAAGCAAGCAGGCATAAAACAGCTTTCATTCAACTAAAATTAACCAAATAATCCACAGCCGGTAAATTCAGTATAGTTATAAAGCAACCACCCACCCCATAAGCCTATCTTATTGGAGCCTTCATTTAATTATAAATAAAGCTGGTAAATAAATTTGTATGAAAAGGTTCTGTTTTTCTATATTCGGAGCCGCTTGAACCGAAGGCACACCATGTGATGTATTGTTTATTATTCTGTAATTTTTTTATTAACCTGTTCACTTAAGCCTATGAAAAAGTTGTACATCCCCGTACTGCTGCTTTTTAATTTATGTATCCTAGCTTGTCCACTTATCACTACTGCGCAGTGTAACAATGCCGATTTCGAAAGCGGAAATTTTAGTGGCGGCTGGTCTGGCACTTACAGCGCAGGCGAATGTTCCGGGGCCTATCTATTGGGGATATGCATTGGTTGTGGCCTCAACGACCCAACAAACGCTAATGGGTTTAACCAGGGGCCTAATAATGCATCGCCTTCCAATGGTTCCACTGAGTACAACCACGTTTTATGTACTACAGCCGGCGGTAACGACCCTAACCTGGCAAGTTATGGCGCTACGCTTCCTATGGTGTGGACAGGTGGTGGCAGTTATTCCATGCGCCAGGGTAGCATGTGGCAGGATGTGGGCAGCGATGCTACCGGCGATGGCGAAACTTCAACCTATACTTTTACCGTAACGCCAAGCAATTGTAATTTTACTTACCACTATGCTGTAGTTTTAAATGATGGGGGCCACTCATCGGGCGAACAACCCTATTTTAATATTAAAATGACCGATGGAAACGGTAGCGATATTTCCTGTGCCGATTACCAGGTAGATGCTACTACTGCACAAACTATTGGCGGGTTTAACCAAATCAGTTCCGCCTCTATTTGGTGGAAACCATGGACCTCGGTTTTCATTCCACTCAACAACTACATTGGCCAAACTGTAAAAATTACATTTACCACACGCGGTTGTTTGCCCAGTGGTTGTGTAGGTTCGCACTATGCCTATGCTTATATAGATGCCGAATGTGGGCCACTTACCCTGGTATCTTCTTCGCCCAC
>DASZPC010000147.1:0-1971 GCA_035550455.1 Chitinophagales bacterium
GCCAATTAGCCACATAGGTAAACTGGCTGACATTGTTCGGTAAACCGGGGCAAGCGGGATCGCCATTACAATCTTCAAAATCTCCATTTAAGATTAAGTTTTGCGTAAAGGCATTTACGGAAAACAACAACGCTAGAACTAATAAGAAGCTTTTCATCTTTTTTTATTTGATTGTAGAATCACAATTGTTGCCCCAAGGGTCAATTTGCTAATAGGCCCCCAAACATTACCATATATACCATAATCAAATAATTCAGAATGCTTTACCTCAATCTGAAGATTCACTTCTGGCCCTAATAATATACGCTCGCCAATCCGGAAATAATAGATGAAATGGAAGGGTATGGCCAATCGTAAAAACACCTTGTGTTCGTAAAAACTTACTTTGTAGTCATCGTTTGGCCACTTGCAATTTTCACACTTTGTAAGAGTAATACTATCTTCTTTATAATACATAGTACCACTATTGGCAATGTTATGGTGGAAGAATAAGCCAGTTTTAAAAACAAAGCCTTTATAAAATATGCCCATTAAAAGTTCATAATACAATTCTCGGTTTACTTTGTACTCGTAATAGCCCCAGGTAGTATAATTTACTATA
This sequence comes from Chitinophagales bacterium, assembly GCA_035550455.1. Classification (GTDB taxonomy): domain Bacteria; phylum Bacteroidota; class Bacteroidia; order Chitinophagales; family LD1; genus Bog-950. Next base: position 602 of record DASZPC010000147.1, read on the forward strand.
GTTGGGTTTCCGGTGCCGATCCAACTGATAGATTGCGTACTTTGTTGGTAGCCCAAACTCAACGAAATGAGGAGGAAACGTTTAGGGGTTTTGAGGGGGTAAAAGTCTGACTGAAAACCGAGATTGAAACCTGGGTAGTATTTATGATCAATATTTGCCTTGTTATTATGTGCAGGGAAAACGCCAAAATAAGTTATCTGTTTACCAGCTAAATAGGAAAGGTTAGCCCCCGCATCCACACCTATCCAAATAGATTGGGCATCCGACCGTGTTACCCCAAAAAATAACAGAATAGTAATTGCGGTAAAAGTGCAATATTTCATTTGTGATTTTTTAGTTTGTCAATCTCTTTTTGTAACCCGATAATATAAAGAGAAAGCTCCTCAATTTTAGCTAATAATTTAGCATCCATTTCTGCTAAATCAATTCCGTTCTGCCCAACTTCTTTTGCCGAAGGTATATCAGGCAAGTGCTTATTTTTAGCTAAGAATTTTTCAAAACTATCTATGTCCATTAACTTATAGCTTCTATCAAACACATAATCGCTCCAATTTGTACCATCGGTTTTTAATGCACACTTGAACCTTTCAGCTAATATCCCTTTCTCCACATATAACGAATAGCAAGAACCTGATGCACAAGGCGTTGTAACATCACCTATTTGTACATTCCCCGCAATTTTCAACATACCGGAACCATTGCCCAACGGATTCAGGTTCATAATCAAATCGTTACCGGCATTGCATATTACCTGTTGTACTGCCCCTGAATTGTTACTAAAACGAAGTTGATTGTACCAGCTCCCGCTACCGGGGTCGGTACCGGTAAGGTCAACCCCTGTTGTTACTTCTTCTTTGCCCTCTACAGTTAAGGTGCTGTTAGCACTGCCGCCCGAGCCTGTATGTATAACCAGGTTGTTGGTGGTAAAGTCATCGCTTATATAATGCCTTAATGCACCAGCACTGTTGCGGAATTGTATTTTGCCATCGCGCCCGCTACTGGCAGCCGATAGTATGTCCATTACCGTAGCATCTGCCCCCTGGATAGCAAAAGTGCTGCTGTTAGTATATGGGTCAATACCTACACCGGCAGTTTTATTACGCACTATAAAATATGGAGCATAAGTACCCGTGCCATAAGCCCCATTATCTACCATTAATTGCGGTATATTATCAGTTGTACCAAAGTTTTGGGCATCGCCAATCTCAGTTAAAGCGGCCCCATCATTAAGTACCCCTACACCCACATAACCATCCTCATGTATGGCAAAAAGCGTGTTTGGTGTAGTGCCCGAGTAAGAACTACCCACATGAAACAAGGAAGAAATACTAAGTGATGATGAAAGGTTTTTCATAACATCTAACTGGGAA
>DASZPC010000148.1:0-2676 GCA_035550455.1 Chitinophagales bacterium
AAGGCTAAGGGTGCTGCGCCGAACATTTTCGTAGTCGGTAATAACTTCATCCAGCGTACGGTTTTCAGCATTGCTTTCAGGGGCGTATAATTCCTCGTCGAAGGCTGGTAATGCTGTTTGGTCATTTCGGGCAAAGGTCAATGCCCTGTAGGCAAATATCCGCTCTGCATCGGTAAGGTGGGTTAATAATTGCTTAACTGTCCATTTGCCTGGTGCATAGCTAAAATCGGCTTTATCCGCTGGTATGGTTTTCAGCACACCTATAGTCTGGGAAAAACTGTTTTCAAGGGCTTCGGTAAGGTCGTTTTCAGTAACCTTAGCTATATACTGTGTGTAGTAACGGGCGTGTTCGCTGGCTTCGGGTTTAGTAATTGGCATGGTTTTGGGCTTTAGGCAAAGGTAATAACACAAAATGCCTTATTGGCTTAACTTTCAACAAGGTGTTTTAAAAGCGTTGATAAGAATATGGCTAAAAAGCTTGTATGCTTTGTATTTTTAAATGGTTACAACCTTATGAGAACAAACAATTTGAAACCGGTGGCTTTTTCGCTGCTGATGCTGTTTTTCAGCGCTTTTAACATGGCGAAAGGTGAGAAGGGCAGTTCAGCCGCACAAAAATCTTCTGTTGCTGAATTTGCAGGCGACTGGAGCGGCGAAGAAAAATGCCAGAACATAAGCGCGCCGGTAGCCCGCATAACTATTACCGCCAAAAGCGATGAAATGGTTTATGTAAGCGGTTTATACAGTACGGTAGGCAATGTTGTTGGCACAGTAAAAGGCAATACCATTACCATACCCCGCCAAATAATCCCCGACCCGCTGTTTGTAAATTTCAGGATTGAAGGCACCCTTACTTTGGCCCGCAACAAAAAAACAATCAACGCCATTATCATTGTTTCCAACAACGATGCCCGCGATTATTGCAGCGGCACATACAGCAAACAGTAGCAGATAGTACTTTTTCAGGCTAAAGCCCTAATGCGTTCCCAGTCGGCTGTAAGCTTCCAAAGTTTCTTTTCAATATCGCCCGCGGCTATCAGCATTTGCCGCATCAGGCTTATTACCTCTTCTAACTGGTTTACTATGTAATCCATTTGCACATCGGGTTGTTGTGGTAACCCTTCAATGGCGCAAACATGGGCTTCTGCCAGTTTTTCAATAAACTCATCGCCCATTTCCAGCGATTCGCGCAGCATCCTGAAAAACTTATTGGCGCTTATTGTAAAATCATCATACTGGCTTAAAAAATCCAGTATGCTACGGCTTCCAAACAGCGATTGTGCATGTGGCATCGAAAGTTTATTTAAATACCGGTTCAATTGCGGGTCAACATTTTCAATAAATTGTTTCGCCATAGGGTACAAGGCAGTTTTTAAATGCAGTGCCTTAGTTTGCAGGTCTGTTAGTCGTTGGTACAAATGGTTAAAGTTTTGTACCTGTTTACCGGGGGAGGCCATACGCAGTACTTTTTTCTTGGTTTTACTGTTACCGGTGGTTTTTTGTTTATCCCTTTTTGGGGTAATTTACACTATTTGCCTTGTTGTTTTATAAGTCAATTCGGTATGTTTTACTTTTACTTATAATGTGAGGCTTTTTTTGTACTCTACCGGTGTTTCGCAAGCATGAACTTTTTGTATTTTGCAGTTAAGTTTTACTTCTTGTGAATAAGTTAATCGCACTAACATTTCTTACTTTTGCAGCAATAATATTACCCGGTTGCAAAACAAAGCCACCGGTTACCACATCACCGGTGCCGGTGCGGAGTGTTCCACACGAGCAGGTTACTGTTCATGGCCGCCCTTCGCCTTATCCAACTATTCCAATAACTGATTTTACAGGCAACTGGAAAGGTGATGAAAGTTGCTTTTTTACGAATACGCCATCATCAATAATAATTACAGCTAAAGACTCTGTGAGTGTTTATATAGTAAACTATGGTGGTTCGCCCGATATGCTTACCGGCAATGCAAAGGGCTACTTAATAATAGTAATGCCCCAACAGATAAGGATAAACGGAACAGTTACGGCAGTAAGTGGCAAGTTCGTATTGGATAACGAAAGACGCACTATGCGGTCTTTCGTTACACTTAAGTCAGAATCAGGAGAGGATACTTGTAATTTAATACTGCACCGGTAGTTATTTTTCGCTGCGTTCTGCTTTTATTTTCTCATAGGCTTCGTGTACTTCCCTGAACTTTGCTGCCATCTTTTGCTTTTCGCTTTCACTTAAATCTTTATTCCTGTCAGGATGGTATTTTAAAACCAGTTTGCGGTATAGGGTACGTATTTCGGCAAACTGCATATCCTTTCTGGCGCCTAGTACTTCGTAAACCGAAACGGTTTGGGTATGGTGCTCTCCCTTTATTTTTCTGAAATCAACATCGTTTACATTCAGGTAGCCTGCTATTTTGAAGATGAAAAAATTTTCACGTTCGTTCAGTGCTCCATCGCACATGGCCAGTTCAAACAAAAAGCGCACTACCTGTATGCGCGTGCCAAGTTCGGTATAACTGCGTATTTGGCCGCAAACCACGTTCAGGTCATATTCCTTTTGCAGGCAATGGTTTAGTATTTGCGAGCGCTGGGCGCTGTATTCCTGCTCAAAATGGGCGTTTAAAAACTGCTCGGTAAAATCAATTTCTGCATGGGTTACTCTGCCATCTATTTTTATCAGGT
>DASZPC010000149.1:0-3006 GCA_035550455.1 Chitinophagales bacterium
AATGTCCATCACTTACAATTTTGATAAAGAAGAGGATGCCACCTACCACCTCGAAATTCCCGATTCCGCCTACCAGGATATTTTAGGAACTTGGAACAAAAAATATTCATATAAATTCAAAACCACAACTAAAGATAACTTCGGGAATATCATCCTTACCCTGAAAACGGAACAGCCCCAAAAACACTTCATCGTGCGTTTACTCAATACCAACGATGAGGTGATTAAGGAAATTCCCTTCTCGGGCGACACACTTCAAAAAATAAATATCCCAAACCTGCCTGTAGGCAACTATCATGTCTCTGCAATTGACGACCGGAACAACAATGGCAAGTGGGACACCGGTAACCTGCTCAAAGGCATCCAGCCCGAAAAAGTTATCAGCTACAAAGAAACCTACACTCTCAAAGGCGAATGGGATTTAGATATTGAGGTGAAGCTCTGACCCCTATATCCATTATCAAAACTCGCTAGTTGTGCAGCTTATAAAGCCCCATCTATGAAAATGCAGTAGCCAACGCAGGTATTTTTATCATGGTTAAAGATGCCCTTCAGGGGATTTAGGGGTGTATTTTTTTCATTATCCTTGCATTATGGCGCTCATTCTCCCGGTTAACGGCATCGCTCCGCAATTTGGCAAAAACTGCTTTATAGCTGAAAATGCCACCGTGGTAGGCGATGTAATAATGGGCAACGATTGCAGCGTTTGGTTTACGGCCGTGGTGCGTGGCGATGTGCATAGCATCCGCATGGGCAATAAAGTCAATATTCAGGATGGCGCTATTATCCATTGCACCTATCAAAAAGCCCCAACAACCTTGGGCAACAATGTCTCTATTGGCCACCGGGCTATTGTGCATGGCTGCACCGTGCACGATAATGTATTAATCGGCATGGGCGCTATTGTTATGGACCACGCCGTAATAGGCGAAAACTCCATTATAGCCGCCGGGGCAGTGGTGCTCGAAAACACGGTGGTGAAACCCGGTAGTATTTACGCCGGTGTTCCCGCAAAAAGGGTAAAAGCGGTTGACCAGGAAAATTTCAAACATCTCATCGAACGAATCGGCAATAATTACGTTATGTATGCAAGCTGGTTTAAATAAATTATGGAAGACTTGGGCAAAGAGGAAGAAGTAGTACTGGTTGACGAAAACAACCTGGTGCTTGGTTACATGGATAAATTAGAAGCCCACAAAAAGGGGCTTTTACACCGGGCTATTAGTGTTATTATATTCAATGATAAAGGCGAAATGCTTATTCAGCAACGTTCCTTTACCAAATACCATTGGGCCGGCGCCTGGAGCAATACCTGCTGTAGCCACCCACGCAAGCATGAAAGTTTTAAAGATGCCGCCGAACGCAGGTTGTTCGAAGAGCTTGGCTTTAAAACACCCCTGCACGAGCAATTTAATTTCATCTATAAAGCAAATGATGCCGCCAGCGGCCTTACCGAATATGAATTCGATACCGTATTCACCGGTACTTATAACCAGCCCTTTTCATTCAACACCAAAGAAGTAAATGCTATTTCCTGGGTGCAGCCCGATGCGTTAATAGCAGATATAAATGCCAACCCCAAAAAATATTCTTTCTGGTTCGGCATTATCCTCGATGAGTTAAAGAAAAGGAACGTTATTTAAACACTGGCTTATGCACCTTGTTTCAGAAGAAATAGAAAAATACATAGAGGGGCATTCCTCGCCTGAAGATGCGCTGCTGGCAAAACTGAACCGCGAAACGCACCTAAAAATACAAATGCCCCAAATGCTTTCCGGCCATTTACAAGGGCAGTTTCTGGCTGGCATTTCGCGCATGTTACAGCCTGGCCGTATCCTCGAAATAGGCACCTTCACCGGCTACTCCGCCCTATGCCTTGCACAAGGCCTTACACCCTCCGGCCTGCTTTACACAATCGATGTGAACGAAGAACTGCACACCATGGTGCAGTCTTATATAGCTAAAGCGGGCCTTAACCATAAAATAAAAGCCCTTGTTGGCGATGCCCAAAAAATAATCCCTACCCTGAACGAAACCTTCGACCTGGTTTTTATCGATGCCGATAAGCTCAATTACAGTAATTACTACCAACTGGTTATTGATAAAGTGCGCCCCGGTGGTTACATTATTGCCGATAATGTTTTATGGAGCGGAAAAGTGCTGGCCGATAAAAAAGACAAGGATACACAGGCTATTGATGACTATAATAAAATGGTTGCCGCCGATACCCGCGTAGAAAACTACATTCTGCCCCTGCGCGATGGACTAAATATTGCACGGAAACTCGCCTAATCCACAACATTTTACGAACAACTTCCGTTAAACCTTGCAGGGACACGCCATAGCTTTGTACTTGGCTAATACTGTACTACTATGAAAAAGCACTTTTTGCTCATGCTGCTAGTGGCTGCTTTCGCAGTACTTTCTGCCCAGCAGCAGCAGTCCCCCGATGTACTGGCTTATATCGCCAAATACAAAGACATCGCCATTCAGGAAATGGTCCGTTGCAAAATACCCGCCAGCATTACACTGGCACAGGGCATACATGAATCTAACTGTGGCAAAAGCGCCCTGGCTATGCAGGCCAACAACCACTTTGGCATTAAATGCCACACCAGCGAAGATTGGGACGGTAAAAAATATTTTCAGGACGACGACGCGCCTAACGAATGTTTCCGCTCTTATTCCAACGCTTCGCAATCATATTTAGACCACTCTAATTTCCTGGTTACCCGTACACGTTATGCAGGCTTGTTCCAATTGCCTATTAACGATTACAAGTCATGGGCCTATGGCCTTAAAGCCGATGGTTACGCCACCAATCCAAAATATTCCCAAATTCTGATAAGTACTATTGAGTTGTACAACCTAACGCAGTACGATGAAATTGGCATTGCCCGGATAAAGGAAAACGATAACCACCCCGCCGCTATGGCAGCAGCTGCCACTCCAGCAGCCCCGGCATCAAACACAGCGGTAACTACCACCACTGCCCCCGAAACTGAT
>DASZPC010000150.1:0-4199 GCA_035550455.1 Chitinophagales bacterium
GGTACATGCTGTACTCAGCATTCTGTTGCGCAGTACTTGCCGTAACACTGGTAATAAAAAAAAGCAAACCTATGGTGCCCTTAAAAATACTCAAAAGCGAAAGTTGTATTATGTCTAATGTCTAACGTCTAATGTAATATCTGTCATCTTAATACTGCTCTTCATTATTCGGAAAATTCCTGCTCTTCACATCATCAATATACTGTTTTACAGCATCTTCAATTTCATCATAAAGGTTCAGGTAGCGGCGCAAAAAGCGGGGCTTAAATTCCTTGGTAATACCCAGCATGTCATGCAGCACCAGCACCTGCCCGTCAACACCGCCACCGGCACCAATGCCTATCACAGGTATGCTTATTTTCTGGGCAACATTTGCAGCCAGTTGTGCAGGTATTTTTTCAAGTACTACGGCAAAGCAGCCGGTCTTCTCCAGTAAAATAGCATCTTCAATCAGTTTCTGGGCCTCTGCTTCTTCCTTGGCCCGTACCGTATAGGTGCCAAATTTGTAAATAGACTGTGGTGTAAGCCCCAAATGGCCCATTACTGGTATCCCGGCTGTAAGTATTCTTTCTATCGACTCCCTTATTTCACTGCCGCCCTCCAGTTTCACGGCATGTGCCCCCGCTTCTTTCATTATCCTTATCGCTGATTCCAGCGCCAGCCTTGAGTTGCCCTGGTAATAGCCAAAGGGTAAATCAACCACTACCAGCGCCCGCTGCACCGCGCGCACTACTGATGAGGCATGGTATATCATTTGGTCAAGCGTAATGGGCAGCGTGGTTTCATGCCCCGCCATTACATTCGATGCCGAATCGCCCACCAGTATCACATCAATACCGGCGCTGTCAATAATTTTCGCCATCGAAAAATCATAACCCGTAAGCATCGAAATTTTAGTCCCGTTATGCTTAAACTCCTGTAAAGTGTGGGTGGTAATGCGTTTAATTTCTTTGTTTACCGACATGGCTGTTCGTATTATTTTTTTACAAAATTCGTAAACAGTTCCGAATTGCAAAACAGGCTACACAATCCTACCGTCTTTCATGTGTACGGTCCGGTCAGCCATATTTGCCAGTTCTTCGTTATGTGTTACTATTATAAAAGTTTGGTTCAGTTGGTTCCGTAGCTCAAAAAACAAATGGTGCAGGTCGCGGGCGTTGTTGGTATCAAGGTTCCCCGATGGCTCATCGGCCATTACCAGCGCCGGGGTATTAATCAGGGCCCTGGCTACTGCCACCCTTTGCTGTTCCCCACCCGATAGCTCCGCTGGCTTATGGTTTATACGGTGCGTCAGTTTCATCATTTCCAGCAGTTCAAGCGCCCTTTTTTCAGCCGCCTCGCGTTTGGCGCCGCCTATAAAAGCAGGTATGCAAACATTTTCAAGCGCAGTAAATTCAGGTAACAGGTGGTGAAATTGAAATATAAACCCAATGTTCTTATTCCTGAAAGCCGCCAGCGATTTATCGTTATTAGCAATAATTTCCCGTCCTTCTATCCTCAACTTGCCCGAGTCAGGGCGGTCAAGTGTACCTATAATATGCAGCAGGGTCGATTTTCCCGCCCCCGATGGCCCCACCAGCGAAACTATCTCCCCTTTATTTACGCTTAGCGATACCCCTTTTAACACTTCCAGCGTGTCGTAGCGCTTTTGTATATCTGTCGCCTCTAAAATCATGGTGTGAATGTAGGATTCAATTCTGAAACCTACAGCAGAAAATTTAATAACTAAGGGCCATTGTGGTAAACAGAAGTAGCCGTAATTAATCAAAAACTGTAAACGGGAAACCGAAAACCGAAAACCGAATGATATTTGCCTATTTCGCACTATCCATTATTTTCGTTGCGCTTTTTTAAACTACTTAATACCGCTCAAATGAATTTACACGAATACCAGGCTAAAGAATTGATGAAGAAAAATGGTGCTTCTATACAGGAAGGCATTGTGGCCGAAACCCCCGAACAGGCTGTTGAGGCTGCAAAAAAGCTGAAAGAATTATACAACAGTGATTGGGTGGTGGTAAAATCGCAGATTCATGCCGGTGGGCGTGGCAAGGGTACTATCCAGGGCACCGAACAGCGCGGTGTGGCACTGGCTAAAAATATCGACCAGGTAAAGCAAATTTCCACCAATATTTTGGGTGGTGTGTTGGTAACCAAGCAAACCGGCCCGCATGGCCGGTTGGTAAAAAAAATATTGGTGGCACAGGATGTGTATTATCCCGGCGAAAGCCAGCCTAAAGAGTTTTACTTCTCCGTTTTGTTAGACCGTTCCAAAGGCAAAAATGTAATTATATATTCTACTGAAGGGGGGATGGATATTGAAGAAGTGGCTGAAAATACACCCGATAAAGTGCAAAAAGAATGGGTTGACCCCGGTGTAGGCTTGCAGGATTTTCAATGCCGCAAAATTGCTTTTAACCTGGGCCTTAGCGGCAATGCTTTTAAAGAAATGACAAAGTTTACAAAAGCTGTATATAAAACATATATCTCTGCCGATGCCAGTATGGTTGAAATAAACCCCTGCCTGAAAACTTCGGATAACAAAATAATAGCAGTTGACGGCAAAATAAGCCTGGATGATAATGCCCTTTACCGCCACCCCGATATTGCTGCTATGCGCGATCTGAACGAGGAAGACCCAACCGAGGTGGAAGCTGGCAATGCCGACCTAAACTATGTAAAGCTTGATGGCAACGTAGGCTGTATGGTTAATGGCGCCGGTTTGGCTATGGCTACTATGGATATTATTAAACTTAGTGGCGGCGACCCTGCCAACTTTTTAGATGTGGGCGGTACTGCCAATGCCGAGCGTGTTGAAAAAGCTTTCCGCATTATTTTAAAAGACCCTAACGTTAAAGCCATACTGGTTAACATTTTCGGTGGCATTGTACGTTGCGACCGCGTGGCACAGGGCATAGTGGATGCTTACAAATCTATAGGCAATATACCGGTGCCAATTATTGTGCGCCTACAGGGCACTAACGCCGAAGAAGGCAAACGCATTATTGACGAAAGCGGTTTGAAAGTCCGTGGCGCTATCCTGTTAAAAGAAGCGGCTGCCGAAGTAAAAGCGGCGCTGGCTTAAAAAGAAACGGGGCAATTGAAAATATCCCTTCACCCATACCAACTTCAGTTTAAATATCCTTTTCGTATTGCCCATGGGTTGCGTACGCATACCGATGTGGTGTATGTAAAATTGCAACATGAAGGTTTTACGGCCTGGGGCGAAGCGGCCCTGCCCCCTTATTTGTCTGAAACTCAAAAATCGGTGATTGACTTTTTGAGTTCCTTTTCAGCAAACCTTACCGGTAGTGGGTTAAATACCTGGGTTGAAAAGCTTAACAACGATACCTCGCCCAATGTAGCGGCCGAAGCGGCACTCGATATGGCTTTGTGGTCTTTACAAGCGCAGATTGAAGGCAAAACAATAGGGGCATTGCTGGGTATTCAACCTGCCGGTTACCCGGTTGGTACTTATACTTTGGGGGTTTCTTCTTTCAATGAAATGAAACTTAAAATTGCCGAAGCTGAAAGCAATGGGTTTCAGTTTTTCAAACTAAAACTGAATGGCGAAAATGATGGGCAGGTAATTAAATCTTACAAACAATTAAGCGCAATGCCCTTCATGGTAGATGTTAACCAGGGCTGGAAAAATTTGGAGGAAGCAACCCGCAAAGTGGGCTGGCTGGCTACCGAAGGCTGCCTGGCCATAGAGCAGCCGTTGCCGGTGTCCATGCTCGACACCATGCCCGCACTCAAAAAGAATTGCCCTCTGCCGCTTTACGCTGATGAAAATTGCTGGAACATAGCGGACCTCGAAAAATTACAAGATGGTTTTGACGGAATTAACATGAAGCTGATGAAATGCGGGGGCATCAGCAAAGCATTACCCTTGATAAATAAAGCGCGCGAAATAGGCTTTAAGGTTTTAATTGGCTGCATGAGCGAGTCATCTGTAGGCTGCACAGCCGCATCTTACCTAACGCCCCTGGCTACCTACGCCGACCTCGACGGCCCTTATCTCATTGTTAACGATCCCTTCACCGGTATGAAGGTGCAGGGTGGCCATATTAAACCCCACACGCTTCAGCAATTTAAGGCGGTATAATTTTATTTCCTTCCAGGCACACCAAATTCTATTTTCCACGCCAATACAGGGATGATGCCAAGGTTCTTTTCAACCTTAATGGTTTGCGTAA
>DASZPC010000151.1:0-1972 GCA_035550455.1 Chitinophagales bacterium
CTTTATCCACGCAGGCAATTTTGTAATCAATGGTTTTGGTAGTATTTAATAACCCATCAAAAAACCAGCTTAGGTTTTTACCGGTTTCGGTTTCAAAAGCGCTGCGCACATCTTCGGGTTGCGGGTGGTGGTACTGCCAGGTTATAAAATACTTTTTCATTACCTTATCAAAAACCTCTGTGCCCAGGTATGCTTCGAGGTAGCTGAATATAAGCATGCTTTTACCATACACCTGTAAGCCATAATTTACATCGGTAAATTTTGAGGAGGTAAGCTCAATAGGCTGGCCGGTGTTTTCGCGGGCCATCAACTGGTAGCCCAAATCCATTAAATATTTGTGTTTGTACTGCGATACATCCAGAAATTTTTGAAACACTTCGGGCAGCGAGCCCAGCATTTTTTGGTTAGGGTACTTGGTGCGTATGTAGCGGTATTCGTAGTACGAGTTAATGCCTTCGTCCATCCAGGCGTGGTCTCGTTCGTTACTGCCCAGCATACCATAAAACCAGTTGTGGCCCACCTCGTGGGTTATTACATCATCTAAACTAAAATCGCTCCGCTCCTCGCCTATTACGGTTACGTTGGGGTATTCCATACCACTGCCGGCACTAATAGTGCCATCAACAGCGGTAACCTGGTTGTAGGGGTATTCGCCAATCCAGAGGCTGTAATACTGTATAGCATCGTGCAGGTATTCGGGGGCTTTGCTCCAGTAGCGGGCCTGGTTATTGGTAAACAGGGCCCAGGTGGTAACTTTACGTTGTGTGTAAGGCAGGGTAACCTCGCCTTTAAGCACGTGGTAGCGCTTATCGGCAAACCAGCCAAAATCGTGTATGTTTTGCTGTTTGTAATGCAGGGTTTTGGTTTCTTTATCCGAAGGCGGGAAACTCATCAGCCCGCCGTTGGTCCAGTTGCCCATAGCGGTGGCCTCATCGGCTTTTTTATTCATCCAGCTTATTTCGGCGGTATCCTGTAAATCGCCGGTGGCCCCCACTACATAATTTTTGGGAAGTGTAATGCTTACATCAAACGAACCGAACTCGGAGTAAAACTCGCCCTGGTCTATATAAGGAAAGGCATGCCAGCCATATTTATCGTACACCGCGGGCTTGGGGTACCACTGTGTAATTTGATACGACTGCCCAATATGCCCCATGCGCGAAAAAGTTTCGGGCAGTTTTACATGAAAAGGCGTGGTAATGTTTACGCTTTCGCCATGTGCCAGCGGCTGGTTTAAAAACAGTTTGCAAATTTCGCCATCGGCCAGGGTGTACTCCCAGCGGCAGGTTTCGGCGTTCTGTTTAAAATCAATTTTATCCAAGTAACCACGTTGCGATGGCTTGCTGTACCAAAAACTGGTTTTGCCGTTTTCCAGCATTTGCTTTGCCAGCGGGGTGGTTTGGTCTTTATAAGCATTGGGCCACAGGTGGAAGTAGATATAAGTAAGTGTATCGGGCGAGTTGTTTTGGTAATTGATAGTAATAAAGCCGTTGAGTTCGTGGAGGGTATCATCAAGGCCCACTTCAATTTTATAATCAACTTTTTGCTGCCAGGCGGGTGTGGTTTGCGCTAAAGCCTGCAATACCAGCAGGAACGAAAACAGTGTGGCGGTAAAAAAAATTTTCATAGTGCTTACAGTAAGAACGAATATAGGGATTCAGGTGGAAAATATTGGGCAATCAATTTCTAACCTACATGAAAGTTACTGGTGGCAATTCGTACCTCATCCTTTATACCGGTTATTTTAACTTCTTTGTTTGCTCATCAAAATCAGCTGTTCTTACGTATACCCTCAATTTTTTATTTACCTGCCTTAGTTCAAGTAATTTCAAATCCATCAATCCCTGTAAATCGTTTCTTGCCGTTTGATTTGCAATACCGAACCATGTTTCTACTTCGCGCGCGGTGATAATTTTATTGGGTTCTTCGTTTACCCATTGAATGATTTGCGCCTGCCTTTCATTTATTCCCC
>DASZPC010000152.1:0-4645 GCA_035550455.1 Chitinophagales bacterium
TGATGAACTGGTAAAAGCAAATGCAGGCTACCAGGCTGAGTGGGATAAAAAAGTTAAGGCAAAGTTCCCCAATGCAAAAAAAACAGCTACCGGCCTGTATTACATTATTACGCAGCCCGGTACCGGTCCACAGGCCCAGCAGTTTGAAAATGTAAAAGTGCATTACACCGGAACCCTGTGGGATGGCAAGAAATTCGATTCGTCGCTGGACCGTGGCCAGCCCCTGCCTTTAATGCTCGGCGTAGGCAAAGTTATACCCGGTTGGGATGAAGGTATTGCGCTTTTGAAACAAGGCGCTAAAGCCAAGCTGATAATACCCTTTTACCTGGCTTATGGCGACCAGGCCATGGGTAATGATATACCGGCTAAAAGCGATTTGATTTTTGATGTGGAACTGGTTTCAGTTGATAAATAAAGAACTGGCTGCAAACGCTTCTATCAAATAAAACCAATGAAAAAACTTATTTATTTACTTGTCGGGCTGGTGCTTATGGCATCGTTTACAAATAAAGCCGGCCATGCTAAAACGAAGAAAAAGAAAATGGAACCTGGTTTATATGCCGAATTTGAAACTACTAAAGGCAACATTACCTGTAGGCTTGAATACCAAAAAGCGCCCGTAACAGTGGCAAATTTTGTAGGCCTTGCCGAAGGCAAAATAAAGAATACCGCCCTGCCAGAAGGCAAACGGTTTTACGATGGCCTTATTTTTCACCGCTGCATACACAACCCTCCGTTTATGATACAGGGTGGCGACCCGCAGGGTACCGGTATGGGCGGAAGCGGTTATTACTTTAACGATGAGTTTGATATGTCGCTGAACTTTAACGGGCCGGGTATGCTGGCAATGGCAAACTCGGGCCGCAACACCAATAGCTCGCAGTTTTTTATTACCGAAGCCCCTACCACCTGGCTTAACTATAAGCATAGCATATTTGGTACAGTGGTGGACGGCCTGCCTTTGGTAAGCCAGATTAATAATGGCGATACCATAAAGAAGGTAAATATTATCCGTGTTGGTAAAGAAGCCAAAGAGTTTGATGAAGTGGCTGTATGGGCAAAAAAGGATGAATTGCTGAAAGCCAAAGCCGATGAATTTGCCAGCCAAAAGGCCGATGTTGATGCCGGTAAAACCATGAGCGCTGATGACTTTGTAAAAAAGAATTACCCCAATGCGGTTAAAACCCCAAGCGGCCTGTATTATGTGGTGGAGAAGGAAGGTACAGGCCCCAGGGCAGAGCCGGGCAAAAAAGTATCGGTACACTATACCGGCAGGCTTACCGATGGCTCTAAGTTCGATTCATCGTACGACCGCAACCAGCCTATTACTTTTACCCTGGGCATAGGCCAGGTTATAAAAGGCTGGGACGAGGGAATTGCTTTAATGAGCGTTGGCTCAAAATATAAACTTATAATTCCCTATCAACTGGCTTATGGTGAAAATGGCCATCCGCCGGTTATTCCGGCAAAGGCAACTTTGGTGTTTGATACAGAGTTGGTGGGCATACAATAAAATTTTACAGGTTAATTACATTGATAGGCACTGGCAACAGTGCCTTTTTTATTGAAGCGCTGTATATTCGCGGTCTAAATTTTTACAATGAAAAAAATAATGCCATTGCTGGCAATAGTGTTAATACTGGTGTCGTGCAACCCTAAAAAGAACTGGGAAAAGAAAACCATACTGAATAAGGAAAACGGTTTGATGGCCTCGGTGAAAAAGGGCAAGGTTGATACAGCCGGTATAAACAGCCTGTTGCAATCGTACCAGGATTATGCCGATGCCTACCCCGATGACACCGCCGGTGCGGAATACCTTTTAAAAGCCGCCGATTTTTACCGCTATATGCATAAACCCCAAACCAGCATAGCTATTTACGAAAAGGTGTATGGCCGTTATGCCACATTCAGCAAAAGGCCTTTTGCTTTGTTTTTACAAGGGTTTATTTACGAAAACGAAGTAGGCAACCTGGACTCTGCCAGGGCGCGTTATACTAAGTTTCTTGATACCTACCCTAATCATGTAATGGCGAAGGATGTAAAAATAACCCTTGATAACCTAGGCAAAAGCCCCGAGGAAATGATGAACAGTTTTACCCAAAAAACAGATAGCGCCGTACATGCCACCAAATAGCCGGGCAATTTGCTGCTGTAGCCATGGAAAACCCGTTTAAAGATTCGCCCTTACAGGAAATAACCGATAGCCTGCTTACCGAAAAAGGCGTCCGGCTTTTTATAAAGCGCGATGATTTAATACACCCCGAAATACAGGGCAATAAATGGCGCAAGTTGAAGTACAACCTGCTTGAGGCACGTATGAACGGCATTAACACCCTGCTAACCTTTGGCGGGCCTTTTTCGAACCATATTTATGCACTTGCCGCTGCGGCAAAACTATTTCATTTCAAGGCTATAGGTATTATACGCGGCGAGGAACCGGAAGTGCTTAGCCCCACCCTGCAATATGCGGCGGGCTGTGGCATGGATTTGCATTACATGGACCGCGAAAGCTACCGGCAAAAAGACGAGCCAGCTAATTTGGAAAGCCTGCGGGTGCAAATAGGAAATTTCTATTTAGTGCCTGAAGGCGGTACTAATAATTTTGCCTTAGAGGGTGTTGCTGAAATAATAGAGGAAACCGGAACCGGGTTCGATTATATCTGCACGGCCTGTGGCACCGGCGGCACTTTGGCAGGGCTGGTGGCCGCTTTAAAGGGGGATAAGAAAGCGATTGGCTTTTCATCGCTAAAAGGAGAGGATACCCTTACTGCCAAAGTAAATGGACTGGTAGAAGAGTTTGCCGGTAAGCGCTACAACAACTTTTCTGTGAATTTCGATTACAACTTTGGCGGATATGCAAAGGTTAACCCTGCATTGATTGATTTTATAAAGGGCTTTAAACAGAAATACGATATTCAATTAGAGCCTGTGTACACCGGTAAAATGTTTTACGGCATTTTTGACTTGATACGAAAGGATTACTTTCCGGAAGGTGCTGCTATAATGGCAGTGCATACAGGCGGTTTGCAGGGGCTTAAAGGTTTTATGGATTATTTTCCTGAACTGGAATTGGATAAACCTGTTTGAGTATCGTCTTTCTTCGGGTTTTTATTAAACCCGTATGGGCAATGGCGGCAGCCATTTTTACAACAATAGCCCCGCTCCAGCAGGTATTTTGCGGTAAATACCATCAGCCCGTTTTTATCAAAATAGTAATAAGCGTTTTTGTCGTGCTCAAAACTCATCGAAGGTAACGCCGGTATAATTATGCGGGCTTATTTTGCGCAGCTCTTCTTTAATGGCTTCGCTCACATCAAGCGTGGTAATAAATGCAGCAATAGAATCTTTGGTAATGCCCTGCGCGCCGCGGGTAAGTTCCTTTAATTTCTCGTAAGGTTTTGGGTAACCCTCGCGTCGTAATACAGTTTGTATGGCTTCGGCCACCACGGCCCAGTTGGCTTCCAGGTCGTGCTTAATAGCTGTATCGTTTAGCAGCAACTTTGAAAGGCCTTTTTCAAGCGATGCAAAACTTATCATGGTATGCGCTACCGGTACGCCAATATTCCGCAGTACTGTTGAATCGGTTAAATCGCGCTGTAACCTGGAAACGGGAAGTTTGGCCGAGAGGTGTTCAAACAAAGCATTGGCAATGCCCAGGTTGCCCTCGGCGTTTTCAAAATCAATGGGGTTTACCTTGTGTGGCATGGCCGATGAGCCCACTTCGTTTTTATTTACCTTCTGCTTAAAATATTCCATTGAAATGTAAGTCCACATATCGCGGCACAAATCAATGAATATGGTATTAAGGCGCTTCATGGCATCGAAATGCGCGGCAAGGTTATCGTAGTGCTCAATTTGGGTGGTAAAATGGCTGCGCTTTAAATGCAGTTTGCGGGTTACAAAATCGCTGGCAAACTCCACCCATTCAATATGCGGGTAAGCTACCTCATGCGCGTTTAGGTTGCCGGTGGCGCCGCCAAACTTGGCGCTGTAAGGCACCATGTCAAATAAATACAGTTGGTTGTTGAGGCGCTCCACAAACACCATTATTTCTTTTCCCAAACGGGTGGGCGATGCCGGTTGCCCGTGTGTATGGGCCAGCATAGGCACATTTTGCCATTCGCTGGCAAGGGCTTCTAATTGGGCAATTATTCTTTTTACAGCAGGTTTATAAACTTTTTCGTTCGCATCTTTAAACGAAAGCGGGATGGCTGTGTTGTTAATATCCTGCGAGGTAAGCCCGAAATGGATAAACTCTTTCCATTTTTCAAGGCCCAGTTCATCAAACTTTTCCTTCAAAAAATATTCTACTGCCTTAACATCGTGGTTGGTAATTTTTTCGGTGTCTTTTATTTGCTGTGCATCTTTTTCGCTGAATTGTGCGTCAATGTTGCGTAAAGCAGAAAACTTAGCCACGGGGAAACCGGAAAGTTGTGGCAGGGGGATTTCGCAAAGCGCAATAAAGTATTCCACTTCTACATGAATCCTGTATTTTATTAATCCGTATTCGGAAAAGTAAGGGGCTAATTCTTCGGTTTTGTTCCTGTAGCGCCCGTCAATGGGCGAGAGGGCGGTAAGCGGGTTTAACTGCATTACTGAAAATTTCGATGCAAAGATACTAAAATAGCGGCGAAGCGCGTGTTTT
>DASZPC010000153.1:0-1821 GCA_035550455.1 Chitinophagales bacterium
AAGGAATTGATTTTGAAGAAGGAACGCACACCCTTGATAAAATACTGAATGCCGATTTGGTAATGAAAAGCCCGGGCATACCTGATAAGGCAGAAGTGGTGAAGAAGATAAAAGCAAAAGGGATAAAAGTGGTAAGTGAAATTGAATTTGCCTCGTGGTACACTAATGCCACCATTATAGGCATAACCGGTGCAAACGGCAAAACCACCACCACAGCGCTTACTTACCATTTAATGAAGAATAGTGGCCTTAACGTGGGGCTTGGCGGCAACATAGGCAAAAGTTTTGCCATGCAGGTAGCTACTGAACAGTTTGATTATTACGTGTTAGAGATTTCGAGCTTTCAGTTGGATGATATTGACAGCTTTAAGCCCAACACAGCGGTGCTTACCAATATTACGCCCGATCATCTTGACCGCTACAATTACGAATTGCAGAATTATGTGAACTCAAAATTCAGCATTGCAAAAAACCAGGATGGTAACGACTATTTCATTTACTGCGCTGATGATGAAATAACCATGAAGAATATTGACAAGTATGCTATTAAAGCGCAAAAAATCCCTTTCAGCTATGATACAGAGTTTGCTGAAGGCGGCTATGTAAAAAACGACAACATCATTATTAACCATAAACAAAACCAATTCACCATGTCTATTCAGGAATTAGGATTGAGGGGACGTCATAACGTCTTCAACTCGTTGGCCGCTGGGATAGTAGCTAACATTTACGGACTGCGTAAAGAGCAGATTAAGGAAAGCCTTTCTGATTTCAAATCGCTGGAACACCGGTTGGAATCAGTGGCAAAGGTACGTGGCATTGAATTTATTAACGATTCAAAGGCCACCAACGTAAACAGCACCTGGTACGCTTTGGAAAGCATGAACAAGCCGGTTATATGGATTGCCGGTGGTATTGATAAAGGCAACGACTACTCGGTACTTGAGCCGCTGATAAAAAGCAAGGTAAAGGGGATGATATGCCTTGGCCTTGATAATACCAAGCTTCATTCGGCATTTGGCAGAAAGGTTGATATTATGGTGAACTGCACTAACATGAACGAAGCTGTGCGCATGGCATACAACCTCGGAAACCCGGGCGATGTGGTGCTGCTTTCACCGGCTTGTGCCTCATTCGATTTATTCGAAAACTATGAGGACAGGGGCAAGAAATTTAAAGATGCTGTGATACAGTTATAATTCCTGATAATGAAAGGGGTTTTAAACAAATTTTTTGGTTACCTGCAGGGCGATAAAATGATATGGCTCACGGTAATGCTGTTGTTCCTTGTTTCGATGTTGGCAATTTACAGCAGCACCAGCACACTTGCCTATAAAATGCAGGTGGGCAGCGAAAAATATTTGTTTAAACAAATAGCTATGGCGGTAGCGGGCCTGCTGTTAATGTTTGTAACGCACATGGTTGATTACAAATATTACTCGCGCATAGCGCAACTATTGTGGCTTGTAAGTATACCGTTGTTGATTTATACGATGTTTTTTGGTACGGAGTTGAATGACGCTAACCGGTGGATTACCCTGCCTTTGGTTGGCTTAACGTTTCAAACTTCCGATTTAGCCAAGCTTGCCCTGATTATGTTTTTGGCACGGCAGCTATCATTAAAACAAGACCAGATAAAGGATTTTAAAGAAGCCTTTTTGCCTATACTTTTACCTATTGCTTTAACGGCAATGCTTATAGCCCCCGAAAATTTATCAACGGCAACCATCCTGTTTTTTACGGCTGTGTTTGTGATGTTTATTGGCCGTATAGCGCTGAAACATATTTTCATGCTGTTTGGGGTAAGTGTGGTGGTATTCG
>DASZPC010000154.1:0-3735 GCA_035550455.1 Chitinophagales bacterium
TTAGCTTCCTTTTCACCAGGGAAATAGGACTTCATTTTTTCTTTGAAGGCTTCCCTGCCTGCGGGGAAATCGTATTCCTCATCGCCAAAAAACATTTTGTCGTACACGGGATCCATTTCTGCCCATTTCAATTGGCCTTCAGTAACGTAGTTAAACATGCGGGTTAAATCGCTTTTAGGGCGGTGAACCTCGCCAACATAATGCACGCCCACATCCCATTCGTAACCGGGGCGTTTAAACACGTGGGTAAAGCCGCCGGGCGTATAGTGCCTTTCGAGCACCAAAACCTTTTTCCCTTCTTTGGCTAAGAACGCGGCTGATGACATACCGCCCAGTCCCGACCCTATAACAATGGCATCGTAGTGGCCGGTAATTTTTTCCTGTTTATATGATTTTGTAGGATGCATACTGCGTGTAAGATAGAAAAAAATAGTACTTAGCCTTCTGTTGGCAATGGTGTTAATAAAGGTGTTTTACAGACGGACTGATTTGGTATATTTGAAATCTCTGCAAAACCCCGACTATGAGAAAACTTTCCTTTCTTTTTCCAATACTGGTTTTCGGCCTTTCGGTTTCGGCGCAAAATAATGTGGGCATAGGTACGCCTACGCCCGATGCCAGTGCTATTGTTGAAATGCAAAGCACGGCCAAAGGTATGCTTATACCACGTATGACAACCGCCGAGCGCACGGCTATTGCCTCGCCGGCCAATGCATTGATGGTTTTTGATACCGACCAAAATTGTTTTTACTTTTATTCATCGGCGGGTTCGCAGTGGGTTTCGCTATGTAATTTAGGTGCAACCGGGCCTACCGGCCCCACCGGTGGCGTAGGTGCAACAGGCCCGGTGGGCGATACCGGGCCTACCGGTAGTATTGGCGTAACGGGCCCTGCAGGGCCAACCGGTGCAGCAGGCCCCAGTGGCGTAACCGGAGCCACCGGGCCGGATGGTTGCGGAACGGCTAATTATTTAATTAAATCTTTAGGCACGGGTACTGCGTGCAGTATTATAAACGATAACGGCACGCAGGTTGGCGTGGGGGTAGTAGCCGGTTACCGCAAGGTGGATGTAGGCGGCGATATGCGGCTTACTTTATCGGGCACCAATTTGGGTTCGAGCAATTCGGCGCAACTGGAACTGAGCAATGGCGGCAGCGGCAACCCGAATATTGCTTTTAATAACGCGGGCACTTACGGCGCTAATTTCGGGCTGGATAATGATAACTGGTTAAGCACACGCGGATGGTCGGCGGGGGCGGTGTTTACCAATTTAAAAGCAGGCGCTATTATGGCTACACCGGCAGCTGGCGGCGTAGGTTCGTTTTTGTTCAGTGACCGGAACAACGATGGTGTGGCGCAGGACTTAACGAATGAAGTAGTGTTGCGCAACGATGGCACTAATGCGAGTATTTACCCTTACAGCACCGGTAATGCCAACAATACAGTGCTGGTGGGTGGCAATGCCATTACCAACCTTTCGGTAAACGGGGCTATACGCTCGTATGGCAGCAATAATTACCTTGATGGCACTGTGAACAGCAGTGGCTATAAACTGGTATTTGCCGATGTAAACGGAACGCTGGTTAAAGGCGGCGTACCTGCCACCACGGATAAGCCAATGTATGTGCAGCGCTTTACATGCAGTTGCGATAATCCTGACAGGAACACGGGCATAGCCATAACTGATTACACAGCGGTGATGGTAGGTTTCAATACTAACTCGGATGGCAATAGTAAAAGTACCACGGCTATAGTTTACCAGAAAAACGGAACCTGGTGGTTTAAAGGCGATGAACAAAGCCCGAATGAAAACTACTGGTACGTTGACATACTTTTTATCCGTAACTACCTGATTAACGATTTAAGGCCCACCGGTACCTACCAGGGCGGCGCTACTTCGTTTTAGCCGGCAAACTAGATACCACCGGCATTAAGTGTTTGCGCAGTTTTATTACCCAGTGCTTTTATAACCGGCAGCAGGGCTGCGAACCGTTTATCGTGTGTAAGGCCCTTTTTATACCGGGCATAAATTTGCTGCACTATTACTGCGTTTTTGAAAAGCCCGAAAATATAATAGAAAAGTATGTTTGATAAATTGCGCCCGCTTTTTGCAGCGTAGCGTTCAATTACCTGTTGTTTATTAAGGTTGCCCGGCAGCCAGGTAAGGTTGAAGAATTTAATTTCATCGGGGTCGGTGGGTTCGCTCCAGTAGGCCAGCGATGCGCCGAGGTCCATCAGTGGGTCGCCAACCGTAGCCATCTCCCAGTCTAACACTCCCACAATTTGGGAAAAATTATCAGCACTGAAAATTACATTATCGAATTTATAATCGTTGTGAATGAAAGCCGGGGCGGGGCTTTGCGGCTGGTTTTGTTGCAGCCATTTGGCGGCGGCATCAAGCGTTTCAATTTTATCGGTTTCGGCGGCGTAGTACCTTTTTATCCAGCCTTCTATCTGCCTTTGCACATAGCCATCGGGTTTGCCTAGTTCAATTAATCCGCTGCTGTTAATATCAAGGTTGTGCAGGGCCACCAGGTTATCAATCAGGGTTTCGGAAGCTGTTTGTAAAATGCGGGGTGCAAGGCCCATTTTGGGGGCGTTAGCAGCGCGCAGTATTACGCCTTTTATGCGCTGCATTATATAAAATGGGGCGCCCATCACTTCCGGCGATTCGCAATAATATACCGGGTTGGGTATTTTGTTGTAAACCCCTTTAAGCAGGGTAAGCACTTTAAACTCGCGGCCCATATCGTGCGCCGATTTTATATTGGCCCCGAAAGGCGGGCGGCGTAGTACATATTCGCCGGTGGTGGTTTTAAGGCAGTAGGTAAGGTTGCTGAACCCACCGGGAAACTGGAGTATTTCGGTTACCGTACCCAGTTGCGGTTCGTTTTCGCGCAGGTGGGCGTTTAAAATATTTATATCCAGTTCTTCGCCATTGCGGGGTGCAAGGGCATTATCAATTTGCATTTCGGCCATTGGTAAAATTTAGCGGGCAGCGCGCTTGCGCTCCATCCCGTAGTTTTTCAAAATATGTAAAGCCAGGCTTTGCTTGTGTACTTCATCGGCCCCATCCCAAATGCGCGCGCCACGCTCGTGCCGGTAAAGTGATGAAAGGATAGTATCGTCAGATACCCCCAGTGCGCCATGTACCTGTATGGCACGGTCGAGTACGCTGAGCATAACATTGGCCACGTAAAATTTTATACCCGAAATCATATCCCGTGCAGCGGCGGCCCCGTTTTTATCAATAGCGGCGGCGGCACGCAGCACCAACATGCGCGAGGCATCGATTTCCACGCGGCTTTCGGCAATAAAACCCTGTATAAATTGTTTTTGCCCCAGCACAGTCCCCTCTTCAATTTCGCGGGTGGCGGCGTAACGGCACATCATATCAAAAGCGCGTTCAGCAATGCCCACCCAACGCATGCAGTGATGTATGCGCCCCGGGCCGAGGCGTTCCTGTGCCAGTTTAAAACCTGCGCCTTCTTCGCCAATTAAATTACTTACCGGTACCCGGCAGTTTACATATTCAATTTCGGCGTGGCTGGCCCATGCACTGCCCTCGTGGCCCAGCACACTTACGTTTCGTTTAAAGTTAAAGCCGGGCGTACCGGCAGGTACTAAAATCATACTGGCACGCTGGTGGGGCGCTGCTTCGGGGTTGGTAACGGCCATTACAATAGCAAAGGCGGCCCCCTGGGCCCCGCTGGTAAACCATTTATGCCCGTTAAT
>DASZPC010000155.1:0-1721 GCA_035550455.1 Chitinophagales bacterium
AACTGGTACGGCAAGTTCGTTTGCTCTTGCTTGGCATGGTCATGCACATACCTTTCACCTAATCCGCTTTAAAATCATAATCCGTCAATAAACTTCACAATATCCGGCACTAATTGCGGATCGAGGGGCACATTGGGGTCGCTGTAGGTGGCTAAGTTCTTGTCGCTATCGGCCGGGGCGTCCTTCAGTACGTGGTTCATCCCTGGGATGATGATCAGTTGCGCTTCCGATTTGGCTTTTTTCAGCTTTTCGGCTTCGGCCACCGGCACCTGCAGGTCAGTAGTGCCCTGTATGAGAAGTACGGGTATCTTTACCGATTTGAGTACCTTTTGCGGTTCGTACCGAAACCACGACATCAGGTAACGCTGTATGCTCGGCCGGGCGATAAAATATAATGCCGGGTCGATATTGTCAATGGTCTTGCCTTTTTTCAGGCTGTCGAGCAACGTTTTAAACCCGTCCTGTATGTATTGCGGCTTTGATTTTAGCTGATCGGTCACTAATTTATCAGCACGTTCGCCTGCGCCTGCCACGGAGATGTAACCTTTGGCCGGTTCACCCTTTACCGCCAGCATACCCACCAGCGAACCTTCGCTATGCCCCAGCACAACCACTTTGGAGAAACGGTCATCCCGGTTCAGCATTTGAATAAAGCCCACGGCGTCGTCCACGTAATCGTCAAAGCGCAGGTCCGATTCCTTATTGCTCGTCTGGCTTTCACCGATCATTCTTTTATCATACCGCACTGAGGCAACGCCGCTTTTTCCCAAACCCTCGGCCAGCAGGAAATAAGTATTGGTGTGCAGGTCCAGTTTATCGCTGTTACCATTGCGGTCGACCGGGCCCGATCCGGGGATAATAAGGACTACAGGCATTTTACCCGAAATATTTTTAGGCATGGTCAGCGTACCATGTATGGTGCCATTCAGTGTCTTCACTTCAACCGGCGATTCAACCAGCGAGGGATCCATCTGCTGTTCGGCGGGTTTTGCCGTCTCGCTTGTTGTTTTATCCGCAGGCGGAGGCCCAAAATACAGGCCGGTGATCTGGCTGCTGCCGTTAAGCGCTATCCTCAATGAAAGCGCTTGTTTCTGAAAGGAAGCTTTGTAAATGGCTACAGGTGTGGTATAACTGATGAAGGATGTCTGCTCCAGGTTTCCAAACTGCATTCTGATTTGGGTGGTGGTAGCTTTGAATTTGTCGGCCGTAATAGCCGCTACCATTTCGGGGCCGAACATTTTATAAATGCTGTCAGGCTGATCGTTATTGTAGTAAAGCTTAAACTTGTTGACAACTGTAGCATAATTCGCAGGTTCGGTTTGCGATGATGCCCTGATAGCAACCAATAGGGCAAACAATAAAAAGATATATTTTTTCATCTTGTAATGGTCGGCGAAACAAATATAGTGTCCCGAACTTAATAAAGTAAATCTGCCGGGCTTTTTAGCCCCCACAATGTATTATAGCTTCAATTAATTTTTATTAACGGGGTGCAGCACAATTATTTTACGGATTAATTGTCTTTATCTTTCAGTTTGATTATTAATCTATCGTTAACTTGCGAAGTTTTTTATTTTTAGCCTATTACACTTATAGTTGCTATATTGCGGCAATTTTTAAACTTAAAGGATTATAGGCTAAACCTTTACAACCACAGTTAATGAAGCTGATTGCCGGATGCCTACTCACCCTGTTGCTTGCAGTTGCACTTAATTTTGCTT
>DASZPC010000156.1:0-3721 GCA_035550455.1 Chitinophagales bacterium
GCTGGATGCGATTGAAAAATGGAAGGCACTGACGGACGAAGTTTGGCAGCGGTTGAACAGCGGCAACAAAAATGTAGGCGACCTGATAGACCGAAATTTTGATATACGTAAAAGTATTTTGGCTATAAGCAAAGGCAATGCCGAGTTGATTGATGCCGCACGGAGCGCCGGGGCCAGTGCCAAGTTTACAGGTAGTGGCGGCGCCATTATTGGCACTTATACTGATGATGTGATGTATGAAAAACTGGTGGAGAATATGAAGGCCATTAATGCATCGGTTATTAAACCTATTATTGCCGAATGAGTATGCAGCATATAGTAAAAAAAGCGGTGATACCGGCAGCAGGCATAGGCACGCGCATGTTACCGGCTACCAAGGCCCAGCCTAAAGAAATGCTGGTGATAGTGGATAAACCGGTAATACAATACGTGGTGGAAGAAGCCATGCAGAGCGGTATTACGGATATACTGATTATCATATCGGATGGCAAAGAAGTGCTGCGTGAGCATTTTGCCAAAGACGCAGTGTTGGAAGGCTTGCTAAAAAGAAAGGGCAAAACAGCAGAACTGGAAGAGATAATAAAACTGACAAGGCTCTGCAATATCCAATTTGAATACCAGCATGAGCAAAAAGGTTTAGGCGATGCCATTCTTTGTGCTGAAAAATTTGCAGGTAACGACCCCTTCGCGGTTTTGCTGGGCGATACTATTATTGAATCTCCGCAGCCGCTTACCGGGTTGCTGGCGCTGGATTATGAAAAAACAAAAAGCCCGGTAGTAGCCTTGCAGCAGGTGGACTTAGCAATAGCCCACCGGTATGGTGTTTTTGTAGGCGATAAAATAAGCGACCGCTTTTATAAAGCCACACAACTGGTGGAGAAGCCGCCAAAAGATAGCATCCCATCGAACCTGGTTTTTTCGGGCAGGTATGTTTTTACGCCGGATATTTTCAGGCACTTAAAAACCACTGCCCCCGGCGTAAATGATGAGATACAATTAACCGATGCTATGCGCAGCCTAATGACCGAGCGCGATTTGTACGGACACCTATTTGACGGCGTGCGGCATGATGTAGGCAATAAACTGGATTTTATTAAAACGAATGTTGTGCTGGGTTTGAAAAGGGAAGATATGGGAGAAAAGTTGAAGGAATGGATCAAGGCATTGGATTAAAGCCCTTAACATTCGTTACTGCATCTATCTAGCTATTGCATAGTAATTGTTTAATCTTTGATAAATTTTGCCTGTAAATTAGATATTTTAACAAAATATAAACCTTTGACAAGTTTATCAATGGGTATTGTGGTTTTAGCACCGGTTAACTTGACCTTAAAAAGACTTTCCCCCATAATATTGAATACTATAGCATAAGCGTTTTCAGATGCATCGGCTTCAATGATAATATCATTACTAGAGGGATTGGGATAAACGCATAGCTCTACATCTTTCGTGTTCTTAATTAATTGTATATCATTAATGAAATCTCTTTTATACACGTTGCCAGTTGCAAAAACTGAGTCCCATGTTAGTACATAAATATTGGGTGAACTTGTAATACTAAAGTCAACAACATTAATAATATTAGTATCAACGCCCCAATGCCTACCGCCATCGTGAGTAGAATAAAGAAGATTGTAATAAGTACATAAATATCCGTTAAGGGAATCGATAAAAGCTATTTTATTAACCTGGCCATAAACGCTGTCAACCTCTTCCCAGGTTTGACCGCCATTAGTTGAATGAAGGATAAGGCCGGGATCATTGCCAAAAGGATCAACATATCCCCTGTGAGCAGCAATATAAGCATTAGTATTTGAAATCATATAAACAGCAGTATAATCAAATGGGTAACCGAGCGGATCCACCGTATTCCAAGAAATAGCGCCATTATTGGTATAGTGTACATACCCTCCAAAATCGCCTATAATCCCATGGAGACTGTCAGAAAAGTAAACGGTTCGGGGATAAGATAGTGTAGCAGTGTCATTTAAAGGGGCACTTGCAACCGCCTGCCAATTTTCACCATAGTCATCGGATTTATACGTTGGAAATGAAAATAGTAACGATGTTATAGCGGTATAACCGTACTTGTTACCGGAAGTAAAACAATAAGCATTGTCAATATTCGCTACTGACCAAGTTTCTCCTCCATCATGTGTTGAATAACCCGTTCTAAAACCGGTATCGGGGTTCAAAAAATAAAATTTGCCGGCATTTTCGCCGGGGGTGATTAAGTCCGTTGCCCATGTGCTTCCTCCATCGGTAGTTTTTTTATAAAATTCATAAGCAGACAAAAAACCTATCGAGTCGTTATAAAAATACACATTACTATATTTCGTGTTTACCGTATCTACCACCGCCCATTGCGCAAAGCACCGCCCTACAACACAGCTTAGTACCATAGTGAAAAATATTTTCATGATTCTATTTTATACATTAAAATTAATGAATATATGTAAAATATAATTAAAAATGTCCCCTAAGTCGATTTTGAACCAATCTCCAGTAATTTCGCCATCTCCAACTTCGGCACCAGCAGATGTATACACACCAATGCCACCAAATAAGCACTCCCCGCAATCACAAATCAGCGGCAAATTTTATGCAGGCCGTCAGATCGGCTTTTCCCAGCGATGGGTATTGTTTCAAAATCTCATTTTCTGATTCTCCTGCACCTAAAAATTCCAATACGGTCTGCACAGTGATTCTTAACCCCCTGATAGTGGGTTTGCCATTGCAAAGATCCGGGTCAATTGTAATCCGGTCTGACAAGTATTCCATATAAACAAAATTAAAGGAAATTTATTTAAAACCTTATAGGCAACCCTGCAGGAACCATTATACCTTCACGCTGTGTCTCCAACCTTCGGAAGGGAGACCTGAGAAAGAAGTTTGCTATCCTAATGATATAACCGCAGGGTCCCGAAGGGGAGACCCGGGGACAAAATGACCCATATATGTCCTCGTTTGTAACGAGGACATAAAAGTTGTAGCCTTTGCAATGTGCCTTCATGATTTGCTAAGTTAGGCCTGTTCCATCTCCACCCTCTCCAACCTCGGCACCAGCAGATGTATACAAACCAACGCTACCACGTAAGCGCTGCCTGCTATAATAAACAGCGGCAGGTAACCAAACTTTACCCTGATGATACCTGTAGAAGCGGCAAACAAAGTGCCACTAATAGCACCCATCATACTACCAATGCCTACCATAGAGCCTACTGCCTGCTTAGGGAACATATCAGAAGCTAGCGTGTAGTTATTGGCGCTCCAGCCCTGGTGTGCCGCCGCTGCCAGCGCTATAAGGCCGGTAGCCAGGTAGATATTGGTAGTAGTAGCTGCCAGCATAATTGGCGCTACGCAGAGGGCACAAATAAGCATAGTAAACTTGCGGGCTTTATTAACGCTCCACCCCTGTTGTATAAGTAGTGAGGCCAGCCAGCCAAAAAAAATACTGCCAAGGTCGCTAATGATGTAAATAACCAGGAAGGGCAAACCAATATGGCCCAGGTCCAGCTTATGTTTCAGCGATTCGCTGCTATTGAAAAAATCGGGCAACCAGGTAAGGTAAAAATACCAGATGGGGTCGGCAAAAAATTTACCGGCGCAAAAAGCCCATGTTTGCCGATGGCGGAACATCTGCGCCCAGGGTATGCGCTGTTCATCCTGTGCATCGTGGTCGCTCTGTATATATTGCAACTCTGTTGCGCTTACCGATGGA
>DASZPC010000157.1:0-1524 GCA_035550455.1 Chitinophagales bacterium
CGTTCGGTAATTGTGGTGGGCCCTGAATTGAAACTGCACGAGTGCGGTTTGCCTAAAGATATGGCGGCTGAATTGTTTAAGCCGTTTATTATACGCAAGCTGATTGAAAGGGGTATTGTAAAAACTGTAAAGAGCGCCAAAAAACTGGTAGATAAAAAAGAGCCGGTTATTTGGGATATATTGGAAAACGTGCTGAAAGGCCACCCGGTATTATTGAACCGTGCCCCTACGCTGCACAGGCTTTCGATACAGGCCTTTTTGCCTAAACTGATTGAAGGTAAAGCGATACAGCTACACCCGCTGGTTTGTACAGCGTTCAATGCCGACTTTGACGGTGACCAAATGGCCGTGCATGTGCCGCTTAGCAACGCTTCGATACTTGAAGCACAATTGCTGATGCTGGCATCGCACAACATTTTGAACCCGCAAAACGGTACGCCTATTACCCTGCCATCGCAGGACATGGTGCTTGGCCTATACTACATGACCAAGGAAAAACGCAGTACTGCCGATGCCAAAGTGAAAGGCGAGGGGTTATCGTTTTACGGCAATGAAGAAGCGGTTATTGCCTACAACGAGGGCAAGGTTGAATTACATGCGCCGGTTAAATGCCGCGTGCGGGTAAAAGATGCCAATGGGAAATTTGCGATGAAGCTGATTGATACCACCATGGGCCGCCTTATCCTGAACCAGGTAATGCCTGAACAGGTAGGTTATGTAAACAAGATGCTGGGTAAAAAGCAGTTGAAGGATGTTATTGGTAACATATTGGCCGAGACGAACATACCTACCACGGCAAAATTCCTGGATGATATTAAGAAACTTGGTTTCTTCTATTCATTTAAAGGGGGCCTTAGCTTTAACCTGCGCGATGTAGTGGTACCAACCGTGAAAGACAAACTGGTAGCACAGGCTACCGAGAAGGTGGACGAAATACACGAGAGCTACCAAATGGGCTTTATTACTGATAAGGAGAGGTTTAACCAGGTGGTGGATATATGGACCGCTACCGACAGCCAGTTAACCATTGCCCTGATGAAGCAAATTGCCGAAGATAAACAGGGTTTCAACTCGATATTTATGATGCTTGATTCGGGCGCCCGTGGTTCGAAACAGCAGATTAAACAGCTTTCGGGTATGCGGGGCCTTATGGCCAAACCGCGTAAGAGCGGCAGCACCGGTAGCGAAGTTATCGAGAACCCGATTTTGGCAAACTTTAAAGAAGGCCTTTCGGTATTGGAATACTTCATCTCTACCCACGGTGCACGTAAAGGCCTTTCGGATACGGCCCTTAAAACAGCCGATGCCGGTTACCTGACCCGTAGGCTGGTAGACGTAGCCCAGGATGTGGTAATTAATGAAGACGATTGTGGTACACTGCGCGGTATTACTATTTCGGCATTGAAAGACAATGAAGATGTGGTAGAACCTTTGTACGACCGTATTTTAGGCCGTACCTCGCTGCTTGATGTTTACCATCCTGAAACTGACGAGTTGTTACTAACAGCAGGCCAGGCTATTGAC
>DASZPC010000158.1:0-1589 GCA_035550455.1 Chitinophagales bacterium
TGGATATTATGAAAATTCTACTCCTCGAACCTTTTTTTACAGGCTCGCATAAAAAGTGGGCGGAGGAATTTAAGCGGTTTAGCAGGCATGAGGTGGAAATACTGAGCCTTAGTGGTAACCACTGGAAATGGCGGATGCACGGTGGCGCAGTAACATTGGCTGCTTTATCCAGTAAGCATGTTGCAGAAAATAATTCAAAGCCTGATTTGATTTTGGCTACTGATATGCTCGACATCAGCGCTTATCTTGCTTTAACCAGGGAATGGTCGCACAACATTCCTACCGCTGTATATTTTCACGAAAACCAGTTGAATTATCCCTGGTCCGGTACTGATGAAGATGTGAAACTGAAACGCGATAATCATTACGCCTTTATCAATTACACTTCGGCATTATCGGCTAATCATGTTTTCTTTAATTCTGCCTATCACCACACCGCCTTTTTAGAAGAATTGCCCCGCTTTTTAAAGGCATTTCCCGATTATAATAATGCAGAAACGGTAAATGCCATTGCTAATAAGAGTTCAGTTTTACCTTTGGGGATGAACCTTCAACCTTTTAACATACAAAGGCCTGCAAAAATTGAAAAGCCACAACGCGCAGTTATATTATGGAACCACCGGTGGGAATACGATAAAAATCCGGAACGATTTTTTAATGCCTTATTTGAAATTGCCGATAGGGGTATAGATTTTAAACTAATTGTGCTGGGCGAAAGTTATGAAAAACGCCCTGCTGTTTTCGATATAGCAAAAGAGCGGCTGGCCGATAAAATCCTGCATTTTGGCTATGCTGAAAGTTTTAATGATTACGCACATTGGTTATGGCTGGCCGATTTACTGCCGGTTACTTCCAACCAGGATTTTTTTGGTGGCAGCGTTATCGAGGCAATGTACTGCAACACTGTCCCTTTTTTTCCCAAGCGGTTAGCATACCCTGAACATATCCATGAACAATTCCACACTACGTTTTTTTATGATGAAGAAGACTTTGTAAATAAACTGCAAAGGCGCATTTGGGATATTGGTTACATCCGCGTAATGAACACGCAGCAATATGCAGCTAAATACGATTGGGGCAACATGATAAACCTGTATGACGATGAAATGGAGAGGGTAGGAGGTTTATCCCGTTAAGCCCACACCTTTGTACCCTCGCTGCAATTAGTACAAATATCAATTTCGCTCCTGCTTTTAATCACACTTGTGCGAAAACCCCTGTAGGCTTCTCCCTTCCATATAGTTTCAAATTTTTGTTCGCCCAACTGTCCTAATTCATGTTTAGCATCTTTGTCAAAACAGCAGGGGGTTATGCGGCCATCCCAGGTTACCACACAACTGTGCCATAGTTTCCAGCAATGGTTAAGTAAAGCATTTTTTATCTGCCATTTTCCGTTTGTACCTTTTTTGTAGCGCGAATACTTTTCAATGGTGGGGATTAACTCATTCCCATTTTCAAAATCATAAACCTGGGCGGTTTTAAGTTTCACTTCATCAACGCCCAAGTCTTTACCCAGCTTCTTTACTTCCTCTATCTGGTGTTCGTTGGGCTGCACCACCAAAAACTGAAATACAATATGCGGGGTTTTT
>DASZPC010000159.1:0-1798 GCA_035550455.1 Chitinophagales bacterium
ATTGGTGTTTCAATTTTATTTTGGTACATGTATTCACCAGCGGCGCTGTGCAGCAGTTTGCGTTTCTTTTTATCAACAAACTCCTCGGGTAAACCAAATTGCGTTGAACTACGGGTTTTAACTTCGGTAAATACAATTACCCCTTTCTCGTTTGAAATAATATCCACCTCGGCCCGGCCAAACCGGTAATTCTGTGCAAGGATGGTATGCCCCAGTTGCAGCAGATAATCTGCTGCGGCCCGTTCGCCTTGTTTGCCTAAATCGTTGTGGCTGGCCATAAAGGTTTAAATATCCTTTACCGCTAAGGTAAGCCTGCTTACACAAACAAGCTGGTTGCTATCGTTCACTATTTTTATATCCCACACCTGTGTTGATTTGCCAATGTGGACAGGCCTTGCCGTGCCATGTACAAAACCGCTGCGCGCCGAGCGGATGTGGTTGGCATTAATTTCGAGCCCCACCACTATTTGCCTGCCTGCCTCCACACACAGCGAGCCACCCACACTGCCCAGTGTTTCGGCCAATACGCACGATGCCCCGCCATGCAGTAAACCGAAAGGCTGTACGGTACGGTGGTCAACCGGCATTTTTGCCGATATAAAATCATCGCCAATTTCGGTAAACTCTATACCTACATGGTCTACCATTGATTTATCAGGGTATGCTGTGCTAAGCTGTTCAATAGTTGGTTTCACTTTCCAAATCATATATTGCGCTTTTTGTGCAAAGAAATAAATTATGAGCTTAAACAACTACCCGGTTTACCGGTTCTAATATTAATCATGTTCTTGCGTTAATATAAGTTCTTTATTTGCATAGGTATAGCTGTTAAATGTTCTGAATGGTTTGTAAACCATGAAATTTTTAACGGTTAAACTGTTTTACATTTATATTTTCGGATTGTGAAAAAAGCATCCATCCTTTGTTTTGTGATGTTCATTTTAGGCTCAATGGCTTTTGGCCAGAAAAAGGACCAGAAAGTGATACAGTTTTCGGGCTATGCGCTAACCGCCGATAGCCTGATGGGCGTACCTTTTGCCCACATTACCATTATGAACCGTGGCCGTGTGGCTACTGCCGGGCCGGATGGGTTCTTTTCGTTTGCCGCGCTGGAGGGCGATACCCTTTATTTTACCTCGGTTGGTTTTAAGCCCTCTGTATATATTATCCCTACGAAGCTTGAAACCGATAAAATATCGGTGGTGCAGCTAATGGCAAAGTCGGAGGTGTATTTGCGCGAAACATGGATATTTCCGTGGAAGGATTTCCGCCAGGCATTTCTGGATTACCGCCCACCGGTTGATAAACTGGAGCGCGCCAAACGCAACCTTGAACGCGAACGCCTGGCCGCCCTTGGCGAAAAACTGGAATATGATGGACAGGAAGCTGCCGAAAATTCGATAATGCAACAGTCGGCCACACGCTATTATTACGGGCAAACCCCGCCGCAAAACATATTTAACCCACTTGCCTGGGCTGAGTTTATTAAGGCCTGGAAGCGCGGCGACTTTAAGAAGAAGAACAGCGACAGCGACAAAAAAGCAGATACGCCCGATTTACCCTCGCCCTACTGATAATTTCCTTATTTTGGGCTGATGAACAGGGCATTGAGGCTGCTTTTTATTATTGCTCCGTTTTTACCTTTTATAAGCTATGGGCAGTTAAGCTACCGCTTATCGGGGCGGGTAATAGCCGATGATTTTAACCCGCTTTATAATGCCAGTGTTTATGTAGAGCAGTTTTCGACTGGCACATTTACCGACTCGGGAGGGTATTTTCAATTGCAGCTAAAGCCCGG
>DASZPC010000160.1:0-4006 GCA_035550455.1 Chitinophagales bacterium
GGGCCAGTTCAGGTTTTAAAAGTTGTGCGGTTCCCGATGCGCCACCGTTTTTATCAAGCATGGTATGTATCTCGTCAATAAACAGGATAGCTTTTTCAAATTGCTTTACTTCTTTTAAAATATTTTTCAGGCGGTCTTCCACCTCGCCTTTGTAACTGGCGCCTGCCACCAGCGAGCCAAAGTCCAGTTCAAACACCACGGCATTTTTCAAATTGGCGGGTACTTTGCCGTTTACAATATCAAGCGCAAAACCATCAACAATGGCAGTTTTACCTACGCCAGGCTCGCCAATAATAATAACATTGGGTTTTGAGCGGCGGCCCAGCACTTCCGAAATCATCCTGGTTTCGCGGTCGCGGCCAACAATGGGGTCTATTTTACCTGCCCGGGCCTTGGCAGTTTTATCGTTACAAAATTTTTGCAGCGCATTCATTTTTACATCTTCTGTTCCGCCAGCCGCTGTTGGGGCCCCCGGTTTGCCATGTCCACTTCCTACTGCCGCCTCAAGATCGGCGGTTTCAACCAAGTCTGTCATAATTTCGGCAGTGGTAAGTGGGAATGTTTTTAATTGGTCGTAAGTAAAGCCTACACCGGGTGTTGAAAGGGCCGCTAAAACGCAAACCGGGTCAATCAAATCTTTATTCAGTTTCAGGCGTACATTATCGGCTTCTTCCATTACTGTGTAAATGGCATCATCGCCACGGATAACGGCATCTAACCTGCCTGATTTTGGGCAGCTTTCAATGCGCACATCGGCCCATTCTTCCAGGTAAAGCACATCTTTTTGTTTGGCCAACAGGTAAGGCATAAGGCCTACATCTTTATGCAATAATGCTTTTAGTAAATGTGCCGGTGAAAACTGGTTGTTCTGGAACTCGCGGGCAATAGACTGGGCTATTGAAACCGCATTTTTTAGTTCAGGGGTATAGGCTAATAGTGTGTCGGCCATGCTGAGTTGATTTAGGAATAACAAGTATAGGTTATTTGGGTTGAGAAAGCAAAAAGAGTGTCGAGATGTTAGTATTCAGCTGATAGCCTACTCTTTAAATAAGTTTTCAAGGAAATTGTATGATCTTGAACTCTCTATTTTAAAACCTATCATAAGTATTCCATAACCAAAAGCCAGAAAAGCCAGAATGAAAAGTGTGCCTGGCGAAAACATCCAATGGCTTATTTGGTCGTAAATTAAAAACAGCAGCGCCAATAACAAGGGGGTAAACCACAGAAGCATAAATGACTTTACAAACGAGTGTAACTGCATTTTAACGTGTATGGAAGAGCCAAGGGGTGTTTCCCGGACAGTACCTGTGATAACAGGGTTAAAGGAGTTTCTATAATTTAAAATCCTGCTAATAGTAAAGGATTGCCCACTCCATTCGCCTATGTAAGGTTTTTCAGGCTTTTCGAATAAGTGCAATGTCCTTGACCTGCCCGGTTGGATATTCTGTTGTAGCAAATCTATTGTTTGTGAAACCGAAAGACTTGTGTTAATGTCGAATTCTTCGTTGGGAAAATATTTCATAGAAACATAGTATATCAGCGCACGAGGGTTATGCTACCTGTTAGCAGTTTGGGGGTGTAATTGTCAATATAAACCACCGAGGCCTGGTAGATATAAATTCCGGCAGGGAGGGGCGCTCCTTTGTATAAACCAAGCCATTCAAAATGCATGTCGTTGCTATCAAAAACCTTTTCGCCAATACGGTTGAAAATCTCAATAGAAAACTGTTTCCAGGTTTCTTTCTTTCCGTAAACGGTAAAGAAATCAT
Source organism: Chitinophagales bacterium (assembly GCA_035550455.1). Classification (GTDB taxonomy): domain Bacteria; phylum Bacteroidota; class Bacteroidia; order Chitinophagales; family LD1; genus Bog-950. The sequence goes on from DASZPC010000160.1 coordinate 1,770, forward strand.
TATTCCCATCGCCGTTGGGTGAAAAAACGTTGGGAATAAAAATATCATGTTCAGGTACTACTGTTACTGTAATTTCGCCGCTGGCAGAACAACCGGCATTATTCGTTATTTGTACCTGGTAGCTGGTTGTATATATTGGTTTAGCCACCGGGCTTGCACAGGTATTGCAATTAAGGGCCCCATCGGGGTTCCATATAATGGAATAATTCCCCGGATTGCCAGTAACAGTATAAGCGAGCGCAACGCTTTCGCCAAGTTTAATAGTTACATCTGGTTGTGTAGTTAATGAAAACTGAAACTGGTATTCAAGTATTGCCGATGTGCTAACTGAGCAGTTGTTGGCGTCTGAAACGGTTATATTATAAGTGCCGGCAGTAAGGTTAGTGCGGTTATCTCCGGTGCTGCCATCGGCCCAAGCAAAACGGTAAGCCGGGGTGCCGCCAGTAGCTGTTATTGTCATATTTCCATCGGGTGTGTTATCTGCACAAGTTGGATTGTCATAAACATTTGAAACCGACAAAACAGGCGGCTCAATAACCTGTGCTGTGGCTGTAACGGTGCAAAGGTGGCTATCGGTAATGGTTACGTTATAAGTGCCTGCTGTGAGGCCGGAAAGGTTTTGCGTGGAAGACGCATTACTCCATAAAAAGGAGTAAGATGGGGCGCCGCCCGTTATGGTTAAATTTATAGCGCCATCGGCCATGCCATTACAACTTATTTCTGTGGCACTTGCTACCGGCAATAAGGCTGTTGGTTCGGTTATGGTGGTTATAAATGTAGCATTGCATGCATTACTATCGGTAAGGGCTACTGAATAGCTACCCGAAACAAGGCCGGTACGGTTTTGGCTTGTGCTATTATCGGCCCAAAGAAAAGAATAGGGGAGTACCCCACCGGAAGGGGTAATAGTTATTGATCCATCTTCCCCTCCATTACATTGCACATTGGTGCTTGTTCCTGTTATGGTTAGTTGTGTTGGCTGAGTTATAGTAGTAGCAATAGATACCGTGCAGTTGTAGCTATCGGAAACAGTAATGTTGTATGTGGCTGCCGATAAACCGGTGCGATTTTGTGTATTCATCCCATCGCTCCAAGTATAGCTATAAGCCGGTGTTCCACCATTGGGTGTAACATTGATGGCGCCGGTACTAGTGCCGTAGCAGTTAACATTGGTATGGTTTTCGGTTACTGATAATAACGGAGGCCCGGTAACTGTTATAGTGGCCGTATCGGTGCATAGGTGGTTATCGGTTACAGTGATGGTATAAATGCCAACAGACAGGTTATTGCGGTCGGGGTTTGTATTCCCATCGCCCCACAGGTAAGAATAGGTTAAGGTTCCGCCTGTTGCATTTGTATTTATGGCCCCGTCTGCCCCCCCAAAGCATGACACATCCACATGCGTGGCGCTTAAACTTAATGTGGCCACAGGCTGAGAAAGGTTCATTGTAAGCGAAACGGAGCAGGCATTACTATCGGTTACTGTAACTATGTAATTGCCCGCAGCCAGGTTAGCCCTGTTTTGCGGCCAGGCCCCATCGGCCCATGAATAGGCATAGGGCGGCGTGGCGCCTGATGCGGAGATGCTGATAGCCCCGGTACTATCGCCATAGCAATTGATATCGGTATGGTTTTCAGATGCCGTTAACTGAGTTGGTTGTGAAACTGACGCTGTAGCGCTGCTGTGGCATAACAGGGTATCGGTAACGGTAACCGTGTAGTTGCCTGTAGTAAGCCCGCTTGCGGTGGCTGTAGTTTGGTTATCGCTCCAATGATAAGCATAAGGCTGGTGGCCGTTTGTTGCTGATAAAGTAACTGAGCCATTATCCCCTCCGTAGCAACTAACGTTTGTTTGGTTTGTAATGGTTATTAGTGGGTTAGGATTAACTGTAACGTTAAAATATACAGTGTCCTGGCAGCCATTAATATGTGTACCTATTACGCTATATATTATAGTAGTATCGGGCGATACAGCGATAGAAGCTGAACTGGCGCCGGTGCTCCAGCGATAATACGCAGCGCCGGTGGCTGTTAATAAGGCAGTATCACCATAGCATATAGAGTCAACGCTGGAAATAGTGGTACGTGGCACGGAATCGAAGCCTGAGAAATATCCTGAAAAACCGGCTACCCCACTTACCCCGAAAATGCCTACTGCCATAGGCCCGTTGCATGTAATTGTAATATTACCGGTAAGGCCCAGTATTTTATAAGTTTCCCATGGAACAGAAATTACA
>DASZPC010000161.1:0-6323 GCA_035550455.1 Chitinophagales bacterium
TATGCCATGTGCGGTAAGGCCTACGGCCCCCGATTAATTTACGCGTGGCCTACTTCGCGCATTGCCGTAATGGGTGGCGACCAGGCCGCCAAAACACTTTTGCAAATACAGGTGTCGGCATTAAAATCGAAAGGGCAGGAAATACACCCCGATGACGAAAAGAAACTGCTGGGAGATATCCGGTCGAAATATTTTAAAACACTCGACCCCAAATACGCCGCTGCCCGCTTATGGACTGATGGCATTATTGACCCGCTGGATACCCGCAAAGCAATATCTATGGGTATTGAAGCAGCCAACCACGCGCCCATTACAAAGCAGTTCAGCACCGGCGTAATACAAACCTGATTATAGTTATAAATTACTACTACAAAACATCACCATATTTTTTGTATACTTTTGTTGTTGAAATATGAAAACCATTCGCACCAACCTTATCATTGCCCTCTCTCTTTTTTTGGGGGTTGCCTGTTTATCTTTCCGTCCCGCGACACCTGCTGCTGAAAGCGGCATAAAATGGCTTACCTGGGACCAAATGCAGGAAGCCCAGAAAAAGGAACCCCGTAAAATACTGGTTGATGTGTACACCGGATGGTGCGGATGGTGCAAGCGCATGGATGCCACCACCTACCAAAACAAAACCATAGTGGACTACATCAACACCAATTTTTACGCCATAAAATTTGATGCTGAATCGCGCGAAACAATCAACTTCAGGGGGCGCGATTTTAAATATGTAAGCGATGGTATGCACGGCTATAACGAACTGGCCGCCGAAATACTGAATAACCAAATGAGCTACCCCACAGTGGTTTATATGGATGAAAAGCTGGACGAGATTTTCCCGGTGCCAGGTTACGAAGACGCCAAAATGTTTGAAACGGTATTAAACTTTGTTGTAAGCAACAGCTACAAAAGCACCCACTTTGAAGAATACCAGCAATCGTTTAAAGGAAAAATTAAGTAACAGGTTTATAATTGAATAAACCCTCTGCGTGCAGCACCTAAAACAAGGCCCACCATATTTTTGGCCCCGAATTTTTCCATCAGTTTCTGTCGTATCATTTCCACACTGCGGGTACTCATAAACAGTTTTCCGGCAATTTCAGCGGTGCTCATTTCGTTTTTAATTAGTTCCAGTACCTGTTGTTCACGTTCAGTTAACTCAATTGGCGGGGTATCGCCTGCTCCGGGACTGATGTGATGGTCAACAAGCATTTGCCTTAACATGGCCTTGTTGGTGCTGTCATTAAAATAGTACCCGCTCTCCATTACGCTTTCAATAGCCAGCAAAATTTCTTCAGGATCTGCATTTTTAGATAAAACACCCTTTGCCCCGGATTTTATAGAATGTACTATTACACTCTCCTCCTCGTACATCGAAAGGATAATAATACTGCTTTTAGGGTATTTTTTGGTGAGTTCAGTCATTGTAACCCAACCATTCATTACCGGCATGTTCAGGTCAAGAAAAACCACATCAGGTTGTTTCTTTTCAATCTTATCCAGTAAATCACTGCCATTTTCGGCCTCTATAATCGAGTCTATCCTGTCGCTTCCTGCAAGAATGGCAATAATCCCTTTCCGGAAAAGTTTATGGTCGTCAGCTATTGCAATATGTAACTTCTTCATTCGGGCCAAAAATATAAAGTATCATTTCATTTACCACACCGGTTAGCTTTTATTTAAGCTTATTGAAGCGGTAGTACCTGCACCGGAGCTTTTATAATCAATTACGGCATTAATGGCCTTTAGCCTGCTTTGTATGTTTTTCAGCCCAAGGCCCGGTTTGCGCATCATATCGGTAGTATCAAACCCTTTACCGTTATCTTCCACAAATATAAAAATCCCCGATTCGGTTTGTTTTATAATAATATGGGCTATTGTAGCGCCACTATGCCTAATAATATTATTTATCAGTTCCATTACCACCCGGTATAAGGCAAGTTCAGCCCCGTTATCAATACGGGCGTAGGCTTCGGGCGCTTCAAATATTACCTCTAACTGCTGTGTATTTATCTTGCTGCACATGCTTTCGAGGGCCCTTACAAGGCCGTAGTCTTCAAGTATTGGAGGCAGTAAACGGTGTGAGATACCACGCACCTGCGATATGGTGATATTGAGCATTTCTTTCGATTCCTCAATTTCAGTTACCGCAGCCTCGTTTTGTTTTACGGCATTTTTTAATTGTGACACCTTTAGTTTCACCGCACTAAGCATAGGGCCTAGTTCATCGTGCAAATCGCGGGCAATGCGGCGCTGTTCTTCCTCCTGTGTTTGAATAGTTGCTCTCAGCATTTCGCGTTGCATTTCCTCATCCTTTGTGCGCAATTCTACCTGGTGGCTAATAACCCGCCGCTGATGGAAATAAATAAATGCAATAAGGGAAAGCACCAGCACCAGCATGGCAAAAGTACCCAGGCCTAGGGCCAGTAAAAAGCTCATTCCGTCGGTATTTGCCATACTGCTTTAGTTAATAAAATATTCATAATTAACAGCCCTGTAGAGTGTATCCACCAGCCATTTACTGCAACTGCCTTATTTACCTGGAAAATATCGCTTACCAAACCAAAATAGAAAATACTAATGCTGTAAAAAATCAAAAAACCACTACTTACCCAGAACATGGGGTTTCTTGTAATAAATAGGTCATCTAATAATTTCATGCGTTCAAAAAAATAAAATACGACACATATCAGCAAAATAAAATGTTGAAATGCATAAGCGTTAAAAGATAGGTATTTATTGAAATCTATATAATAATAGACCAAACAATAAATAATTACATAAAATGGCAGAAGAATGACGGTCATCTTATTCCATAAAACTGATTTTATTTCCCTTGAATAAATCATTAGAATAATTATACCCTCTATTAAGCTATAGAACGACATTGCTTCTAAGTTCCGCAATTTATAAATAGCCATAATAGAAAAGATCAGATCGCTTGCAAAATGAAGAAAGAGATAAATAGCAAACCATATATTCCATTGTATGATCTTACCTAGCTTTTTTATACAAAAAAGCAATGGAACCACTGAAGAATAGGCAATACTGAAAAGAATGATTTTGGATGTATTCACTTCAGCAAAATAAAAAAAGTGCGCCGCATAATTATGCGGCGCATAGAAATGTCAACAAAAATAAAAGCTAACTGAAATTTAAGAATTGAGGGCATCACTTGCCCCACAGGTAGGAGGACATCCAATACCATTATCCAAAATATAACCGCTGCATTGGTCATTGGTGCTTGAATCCGCCCCTACTAAAACCAGGGTAAGGTTACCACTGGTATCGCGGCCAAAATATATCCTTATGCCTTCGCAATCGGTTTGGGCCAAAATATCATTGAGCTTATTCCGGCCGAAAAAATAGCCCTTGGGTTGCGAAGGGTAAACCTTGCGGAAGGCCGCAGTTAAAACAGAACCATCAGATAGGGTAATAAATGTACCCTCGTCGCCATAAAAGTTTGCCATAAGTGTGAGTTTTGGGTAAAAAATATATAAAATAAAATATGGGTCGCTGCATATTCTATTTTCAGCAAATTGAAAAATTTCTCTACTCAATCCAACACTTTATTATCAGTAGTTTAAAATTTGCGGAAACCCGCATTAAAATTTGCGGAAACCCGCAGTCTTAAATACGGATTTCCGAGCCGATAAATACGGTAGCACGTTGCTATTTTTGCGGACTTTTATTCATTCCATAGAGGTTGACTGACTGAAATTTGTGTTGAGCTAAAACAACGGTGAAGTATGGAAATAGCAAAATTTGGAAATTGGGGTCTAAGTGCATTTGGTATTGAATGGAAAGGGCGGGAAGATGTTGTATATCACCTTCCGTTGCAAACACTGGTTCATACGGGCTTTGATAAAAAGTCGATACTGTATGAATGGCTAATTGAGATTGCCCGTGATGAACGTTTAACAAGCGAAGACATTTACAGCCTTAATACGGCATTTTTTTATTCGCTTGACCTTTTCAGGACCGAGTTGGATATACCCAATTATGTATTGGTGGCTGAAACACTTAAAGCACAACAGGATTTAATTGACGAGCGCAAGCTTGTACTGGTAAACAGCCGAATAATGTAATGGCCGCTGGCTATTGCTGCTTATAAAAAGAAAAAGGGGCAAAGCCCGAAAGAGAAAGAAATTCCTCCGGATACAATCACATCACTTCCCAAGTATGTATTTGTATATGGTCGCAGACAAGGTAGGGCCCGCGGGGGGGCGCTGCCCAATTTTTAAAGTTTAAGAGGGTATAGTCGAGAATGCCCTGCTTAAACAAAAAGCAGCGCTCGTAGCGCTGCTTTTATTTTTTATGCCTGTTTATATGCTAAACGAAACTTCAGCTTTTAGGGAAGGTAAACTGTACGGTAAACCCAGATTCGAGATCGGTTACAACATTTATTTCGCCGCCATGATTCTCTACAATTTTTTTGCAAATACTCAGGCCCATACCCACTCCGTCAAAATCGCGGCTGTGCCCCCTACCAAACATAGTAAACAGTTTTCGTTGGTCGGCATTTGAAATACCAATTCCATTATCGCTAATCCATAAAAGGTAATCGTCGTTGCGGTTAAGGAAGCCAATTTCAATAACCGGTTGCTGTCCCGAACGGAATTTAAGGGAGTTGGAAATAAGGTTGCTGAAAAGCTGTATCATTAAAATTTTATTTCCGTGTATTTCAGGCAATTGGTTAGGTATATTTATTTGTGCCTTGCATTGGCGTATTTCTTCTTTCAAATCCTCAATAGCAATTTCAACCACGGTTTGAAGGCTTGTTTTTCCAAACTCATGATGCTCGCCATCAATTTGGGCATATTTCAACATCCCGTCCAGCATGGTTTGCAGGCGTTTAACACCGGCCACCGCAAAGTCCATGAACTCTTTTGTTTCGCCGTCAAGATGTTGTTTTAACCTTACTTCGGTAAGCTGCACATAGCCCGCTATAGTACGAAGTGGTTCTTTCAAATCGTGCGAAACAGCATAAGCAAATTCCTGTAACTCCTCATTCCGGCGCTCCAGTTGCAGCTTTTGTTTTTCCAGGCGGCTATTGGCGTCAATCATTTCCTGGTTGCTAAGATCCATTGCCCGTTCCAGCAACTGGCGCTCGCGCTCGTATTGGTCATAAGTTTGACTGATAGTGCTTAAAAACTCCGCCACTTCGGGTGGGGCGTAATCTATGCTGCCGTACTTTTTTTGTACCTGCTTTAATAAAAGCCTGTTAAGAAGATAATCAACTGTGGTCATACTTCCGAAAAAGCGGTTATAGTCATTGTTTGGTTATGTAATTGGCATTTTGCAGATTTAGAAAAGGGGGAGATTTCACCATAAGAGTAGAAACCCGTAATAGCAGTTTCGGCCCCAAGTTTGTGGCGAACGCTTTCCACCTCTTCATCCACACGCTGGTTAAGAACTAATTTACGCCCCACGCAGCTAACCAATATAGCCAACTGCGGGCTGTGGGCATTAAATGGAACATAACTGCCCTCGGCGGCACCGGCTGCTGCATCTATCAGCCTGTCGAAATTGGCTTTCATTAAGCGGGCGTGCGCGCCTTCAGGCATATTGCCTGCAAAAGTCATGCTTTGGTCGGCTTCATTTACCGATAGAATAGTACGCACTACTTCTTCCCCTCCATCTTCAAGGCGCAATGAAAGTGGAAACAAAAGTGCTGTACCGGGCAAGCCCGAGGCCAAGTTGCCGAGGTATTGCTTATATAATTCCAGTGCCGATTTGCCTTCTAATTCGTACAGCACATTTGCTTTTGAACGGGTTATTTGACGGTATGGACCAAAACTATCCCAGCCACCGTTACTGCCACAGCCTACAATCAGGCTATTGCCATACAGCCCAATAGCTACAATGTTTCCTGATTTAATATCATTATTAAGGCCCACCAATGTTTTTTCAAACCGGGCGCCATCGCCGGCCAACCCGCCGGAGATACCCACCCCGGCTGGTGCAGCAGCACTCATACCTTCAACAAGGTCGCTGCCATTTACCAACCCGCCATCGGAAAGTACAAAAATATGCCTGAGGCCCTCAGCAGGCAGCATTTCCACCAGATTTTTACCGGCGGCTTTACTGTTGGTAAACCCGCTTATGTTTACCAGTGCTGTTTGTATGAGCGTTTTTTCAAAATTTACTGCTGTTACAGCAAGGGTATCATCATTTACCGAGTTACCCATTATTTCGCCCGATGTGGAACAAAACACTATGTTGGCATTGGGGAAATTGCTGTTAAAAAGGGGATAGAAATTACCGTTTTCAATAAAGGTACGCTCGCCGAAAGCAAATACAAGGTTAGCCTGCGG
>DASZPC010000162.1:0-2237 GCA_035550455.1 Chitinophagales bacterium
TCGGCAGCTATAGCACGCAGTTTATCGGCATTAAAAACCTGGTGCCCGACCCTGTATTTGAAGGTGGCGGCCTGCACCAGATTAAGCCCGGCGGTTACCTGAAAGTACATGCCGATTTTAATAAGCACCGCGGTACCGGCCTGGACCGCCGCCTGAATGTGCTGATTTACCTGAACGAAAACTGGGACGAAAGCTACGGCGGCCATTTTGAGCTATGGGATAAGGAAATGAAAAACTGCGAGGTTAAAATTCTACCTCTTTTTAACCGCATGGCCATGTTTAATACTACCGATTTTTCGTACCATGGCCACCCAAACCCGCTTACCTGTCCGCCCGATAGGAGCCGCAGGTCTATTGCTTTGTATTACTATTCAAATGGCAGGCCTGCCAGCGAGGTAACAGCCGGGCAGGAACACCGCATTACCACTGCTTTTGTAGCCCGCCCCGAAGATAGTGGCGAAATGAAACGGTACAACAACGCAGTTTACTGGGCACAACAACTTACACCGCCTATACTTGTAAAAATTGCAAAAAAGGTACTCAACCGTAATTAACCGGCTACAATTCATTTTAATAACGCCGTTATTAACCACTGCGGCAATTGGGCGGCATGGTTAAACAGCTATTGGTCACCGGTAATCAGGTTTAAAAAGGGACTAATGTGTTTGTTAAAAAAGGCCCTTGTAGTCTGCTGGTAGCCAAGTGAAAAAAAAATCTATTTTTACCGCTTTCTAAACAATGCTCTAATGCAGAGGTACAAACAGTTAAATACCATCTTCGGTTGGCTTACTTTCATCTTCGCTGCTGTGGTTTATACCATGACCATGGAAAGCAGCGGTAGCTTTTGGGACTGTGGCGAGTTCGTTTCGGGTTGCTTTAAGCAACAGGTGGTGCATCCACCGGGTTCACCCTGGTTTTTAATGATGGGCCGTATTTTTTCGCTTTTTACAGGGGCTAACCCGCTTGTAAACGGCAGCCCCGGTTGCAGCCACGTGGCGCAAAGTGTAAACTTTATGAGCGCTTTAATGACCGCCGCGGCTATTATGTTCACCTTCTGGATAGTTACATACCTTACGCATAAATTTGTTTTTCGCGATGGTAACTATACCACTGGCCGCATTGTAATGGTAATTGGTGCAGGCCTTATTGCAGCTACCTCTGCCACCTTCCTTGATTCACTTTGGTTTAGCGCGGTGGAAGGTGAAGTTTACGCTACCTCGCAATTTTTCCAGTCGTTCATTTTATGGGCCATCATGAAATGGGATGCCGATGATGGCAAATATTCCGACCACTGGCTGGTGCTTATTGCCTACATGACGGGTGTTTCCATAGGTGTTCACCTGCTTAGTTTGCTGGCCCTGCCGGCTATTGCTATTGTATTTTACTACAAGAGGTTTAAAAACCATTCAGTACTTGGCTGGGTGCTGGCTACTGGTGTGGGTTTCTTTATCCTCCTGTTTTACATGAAATACATTATCTCTTTTACCCTTTCGTACTTTGCCGGTATGGACCTCTTTTTTGTAAATAACCTTGGGTTTGGGTTCAATAGCGGTGTTTTGTTTGGCTCGGTATTGCTGGTGGTGGTAATTGTTTCGGTACTATGGTACACACACACCGGTACCGAACGCGATTTTCAAATTGCCATGGGCATATCTATTTTGTATGTGCTTATAGGTTTTGTTATCAGCGATAATTTCCTGGCCAAGGTTATCCGCCTGTTTTATCCTGTTGGCCTTTACCTTTCGTACCGGTACGGTTACAACACAAGGCGGTATTTCAATATCGCTATTCTATCAGTTGCGTTTTCGTACATTGGTTATTTATCGTACTTAATGGTGCCCATACGCAGTATTGCTAACCCGCCAATTAACATGAACCGCCCTACAGACCCTTTTGCTTTAAAAGGTTATGTAGACCGCGAACAATATGGCGACCGTCCCTTGCTTTATGGGCCTGATTATACCGTAAGTTCGTACGATATTGTTGATTATATAAAAACCGGCGAACGTTGGGCAAAAAGCCCCACCAGCAACAAATATGTTGACGAAGGCCCTAAACAGGACTATAAATTCAGGGATGATGTAAATATGCTTTTCCCGCGCCTTGGCTTTTGGCAGGAAGACAGCAAAAAAGCTGCTTATCGTGCCTGGCTGAACCCGGAATACAACGTGGTAAGCCGCGAAAGCCGCCAGGTGGTGCGTACTTTCCCTTCTTCTGGCTTAAAGCAGGCTAACGAT
>DASZPC010000163.1:0-4114 GCA_035550455.1 Chitinophagales bacterium
AACGAGTTAATTAACGAAAGTGACATTAACCTGCCCATTGATAAGGTAGTGGTAAAGTTATTTAATCAACAATTAGGCACCGGTAATGCGTGAGTTGAGATTTACCCCTGCAAAAAAAATAAGGCCTGAAACCATTGAAACTACCTGCGCCGCGCTTGGCCTTGAATTAACCATGAAGGGCACATTGAAAAGTATAGCGGCTAATACACACTGGCATTATAAACCGGGCAAACAGCCGGGCGTACTGGAAATAACCCTTATAACCAATACAGGAGAAGTGATTTTGAACTGCAAGCGCAACCGCGAAGGCGATTGGGTTGAAAATGCGATTGGCGCCATACAAAAAAAATTAGCCGGTTAAGCAATGCCGAACATTACCTAACCGGCTAAACCTTAAGCCAACAAATTTACTGTTGGTTCAGGATGGTGATTTTGCTGATGGCTTCCTTACCCGTTTCGGAACGAAGGCGGATAAAGTAAATACCATCGGCAGCCCCATCGAAATAAAGCTGAATGTTATTATCCTGCCTGATGGCATAGGTTTTTATAACCCGCCCACTCATGTCGTACACAGTAGTTTCTTTAATAGCATCCGATGGGTCGGTATTCATAATGTTTACCATTTGCTTAGCCGGGTTTGGATAAATGCGGAAATTGCTCAGCACCGCATTTTGAATACCCGATACAAGGCTGATAACCGTTGAATCGGTGTAGCTGCACAGATTTTTATCGGTAACGGTAACATAATAAGTGCCCGCTGCCAAGTTGCCAACAGACTCCGTTGTATCGCCGGTGCTCCAACTAAATGAGTATGGGGCATGGCCACCGGTAGGCAAGGCTGTAGCCGTTCCGTTGGGCGAAGCCGCCGAGGTGGAATTAACTGCTGTAACCCCACCAGAAACCAAGGGTTTGTAAACCAATGAATCAAACCAATAGGTGGCCGCCAGTATGGCAAACTGCGCACAGGGGTAGTGGTCCAGGGTGGGGTTAACATCTACAGTATCCACATTTGTTGCCCCATTTTGAATAAAGTGATGATAAGCAACCATAGCATTTTGATAAGGCACCGATTTATCGCCCTGGCAGTAATACATGCGTATAGGCGAAGTAGGCAGCCAGTTAAAGGTGTTATTCTGGCTTAAAACAACCCTGAAATAATTGGTGGCTGAATCGTTTACAAAGGAATCAATTTGCGTTGGCTGCATAATTAACTTAGGCACATTGGGCATGGCAGCGTTAATAGCCCCCCCATCATGGGTACCATCAAATAAAGGAGGCAAGGTAGTGTCGTAAGGATGAATCAGCACATCACTATCGTTAGCAAAAAGATGGTATACTTCGTTATACCCAAAAATCAAATAAGGAAGATAATACGGTTCAGGGTAAACGCTATCCGATGCCATTAAATCGCCCATTACACCGCTCATATCATAGGCGCCAGACATTGGAGCCGATGCAGTAACATGCATAACACTATCCAGTGTTTCCTGTATCAATTCATGCGCCGCCATAGTAGCGTGGCCGCCCTGCGAGTAACCAAAAAGAAAAAGTTGGTCGTTAACCGGTGCGCCCATCGTATCCACTACCTCTTTGGCAGCGCGTATCATATCGATTACAGCAGTAGCCTCGGTATGGGCATGTTGGTATGGGTGCAGGCCGGGGCTATCGCCAAGGCCAAGGTAATCGGGCAATACAGTTACATAACCCAGCGAAGCCGCTGCCAGGCCCACAAACCATTCGGTTTGCAACCTTGAAGGAACATCGTGTTTTTTAATAGTAGTGCCATGCTGGTAGCTAAGCATACTTACCTCGCACTTGTTATTAACAGGCACACAAAGCAAGCCCGATGCACTAGTGGAATTGCTATCCCAGTCTACAGTGTTGTATATCACTTTGTAAAGCTTTACATCGTGCTGTGGAACAAAAACACCCGAAGGTATACCCTGACGCTGCAAAATAGAATCGACCTGGTGAGTAGTTTCATAACCAATAAAAACCAACTGATTTACAAAACCTGCACGGGCAGACATAAAACCAAGCACAAACAATGCAGCGAAGATTTTTTTCATGGTGTTTATATTAAGTATTTGTTAATAAAAAAGAATGACGAATGTAACAGAAGCAAACCAGAAAAGACGCGCTTTTAAGAATTATTTTCCCTTTTTAGCACAATTACTAAGCCGGTTGGCCGGTAGTGGGTGGCGGGGTGTTTACTATCGCTTTTTTAACAATGCCCCAGTAATTCTTTTCGAGTGCGCCCTGGTTAAAATAGCCACGCTGCAACAATAGTTTATGCATGAAGGGCAGGTTATATGATGGGGCGCCCATACAAAGATGGTGCTCGGCATGGTAATTTACATGATGCGGGGCAAACAAAATACGCTCGAAAAAATTGGCATAGGTAGTGCGGGTGTTTTTGTGCGGGTTGGTGCGGTCTTCCACCATGCTATGCTCGGCCATGCTGCGCACACGCAACGAGAAATTGAACGTGGTTAACAAAGCACCAGGCCAAAGGAAATATAACCACGGCTTGCCGCAGGCAAACAATATTCCGAACATAATAAGGTTAGCCGCTATGGGGCCTGCCAGGTTAGCGGCACCGGTTTTGAGCATGGTAAAAAAGCTACGCCCTTTTTGCGACAGCCATTCGGCTGTACCGTTTAGTGCGTATTTCATAAAGCCCAACTGCATCAGCACCACACCGGTGTTTGCTTTAGCGCCGGATAGGCCGAAAAAATCGCGGAAGAATTTACGTACCATGCTAAAGGCCGTGGTTGGGTAGCCTTTAGTAAGGCTCAGGTCGGGGTCATCGGCAAGGCCGGTATGCATGTGATGCTGCAAATGATAGGGGCGATATTTTTTTACATCGTGTAAAATTGGATAGGCCCCAAACCAGTTACCTACAAAATTATTGACCTTGCGGCTGGTAAACATAGAATCGTGCGAACAATCGTGCAGGATAATAGCACAGGCCAATTGCTTACCCCCTAAAATGAAAAGCGAAATGATAACGGTAACCGGGTTTGGGAAGAACCCAACTAATGCAAAGGCAAAAGAAATCCAGCCCCAGGTATGAAAAATTTCAAAAGCAGCCTTCCAGTTGCTTTTCTGCATAATCAGTTTTATCTCATCATTGCTTAAATACTGATGCAGCGTTTTGTTGTACCATTTTAAATGATTTTCAGCCATAACCTTTTGCAAAGTTACAAAGAAGAGATGTTAAAGCGGTAAACACTACTTTTTTACGCGCAGCTTTTGCCCAATTTCCACATTGGTGTTGGAAAGGTTGTTGAGGGCCTTTAGCTCATCAACCGTTAAGCCATATATCAGTGCAATGCGGTAAAATGTTTGGCCGCGTTGCACAACATGGTATCCATCCTCAGATACAGCATACTTAACCCCGCCAGGCCCCACCTGGGTAGAACCGTTTACAGCCGGGGCAGGTTTTACCGGGTGCCTTTCAGCCGGAGGAGGAGGTGTTTCCTTTGTTTTTTCTTCAGCACGTGGCCGTGGCGGTGGTGGGGTTTCCCTTTCAGCCACAGTTTCTTTGGTAACTGTTTTCTCTTCAACAATAGACTCGGGTTGCTCACCGGGTTTTAATTCGCGGATAAGCACTACCTGGCCAGGCTTCAATGCAACATTATTAGGAAAGTTATTCAGCATCAAAAAGTCTTTCTTCATTACCCCGTAGTGGTCGGAAATAGAGGAAGCTGTTTCGCCCTGCCTAACGCGGTGCATCAGGAACTGAGGGACTTGTTCGGCCTGCGCATTTAATATACCAGCTGGTAAAGCAACACCTATAAAGAACAATAAAATAGCCATGTTTTTCATAATGTCGGGATTGGTGTATGCAATATTAAAAATTTTAAGCCCGGAAGCAAATGATTTTCAGCGCTTAACAAAAAAGAGGGAATAAAGCCTGAACAACAGCAAGGAAGCTCAACCGGGCTATTGGCAAATTGCTATTTTCGCCCATGCTTTAAAAGCAAAAAAACACCGCTATGGACCAATTAAAACCCTACCTGGAAAACAATAAAAAACTCTTTTTAAACGAGCTATTAGACCTGCTGAGGATACCTTCGGTAAGTGCTGATGATAAGTTTGACGGAGAAGT
>DASZPC010000164.1:0-6400 GCA_035550455.1 Chitinophagales bacterium
AACCGGTAAATTTACCACGGCTGTAGGGGCTATTAGTACACCGGGTATTTCAGGCACCACCAGTTTCTGCCCCGGCGGAAGCACCACGCTTACAACTACAGGCGGGCCATATTATGCTTATTCATGGTCAACCGGCGATAGTTCCGCTTCCGTTCATATTACCCAGCCTAATACTTATACCATTACCACTTTCTATAACTGTGCCAGTGCTTCGGCCACGGCCACCGTTACAAACTTATCTATCCCTACCGTTAGCATTACGCCAGCCACTACATCAATTTGCCCCGGCACTAGCGTAAGCCTTACTGCCAGCGGCGGTGGTACCTACGCGTGGAGCACCGGCGCCAACGTTGCCACTATAAATGTATCGCCGGGTTCGCAAACAACGTATACCGTAACTGTTACGGGCGGTAATACCTGTACTGCTTCGGGGTCAAGAACTATCAGCATTTATACCCCACCCACTATAGGAATTACACCTGGCGGCAGCTTGAGTATTTGCAGCGGGGCGTCAACAACCCTAACCGGAACCGGGGGAACCAGCTATGTATGGAGCACCTCGGCAACTACAGGGTCTATTAACGTTTCGCCGACGGTACAAACTACTTATACCGTAACTGCAACAGATAATAATACATGTACAGGTTCAGCGTCCAAAACAGTGAATATTACTTATGTGCCATCGCATATTTCAGCTAACGGGCCGGTATCGTTCTGCACTGGAGGAAGCGTAACATTGAATGTGGATACAGCAGGCTCATCATATTCATGGAGCAATGGGGCCACTACAAGGGCTATAACCGTAACATCAGGCGGAAGTTACACTTGTACTGTTACCAATAATAGCTGTACGGCTACATCAAATACCATTACAGTTTCAGTAAGCGGCAGCAGTTTAACACCGACCATAAGTGCATCGAACGGTTTGCAGCTTTGCACCGGCGGCAGCACTACGCTTGATGCGGGGGCCGGTTACGACACCTATAACTGGAGCACCAGCAGCAGTGCTCAAAGTATTTCGGCAAATACAACAGCAACCTATACTGTAACTGTTACACAAGGGGCCTGTTCGGGAACCGCCACGGCCTCGGTTACAGTAGGTACTTTCCCTGTATCAGTATCCATATCGCCAGTCGGCCCCGTATCGGTTTGTGCAGGAACGCCTGTTACTTTTGATGCAGGAGGCGGATATGCCACTTATTTGTGGAGCAGCGGTGAAACAACCGAGAGCATTTCGCCAACCACCGGTAACACTTACACTGTAGTAGTGACTGAAAACAATGCCTGCACCGGTACAACTTCGGTTGATTTGACAGTAAACCCAATACCTACTGCCTCCATTAGCCCATCAACCGATCAAAGTATTTGTGCGGGCCAGAGCGTAACATTCGATGCAGGCTCGGGTAGCGACTCGTATTTGTGGAGCAATGGAGAAACCAGCCAAACTATAACCATAACAAGTAATGGCGGTTACGCTGTGCAAGTAACCCAAAACGGCTGCACCAGCATTTTTTCAGATACCGTTAATGTTACAGTAAATAGCATACCAAGCCCTGCAATTTCGGTTACCGGCAACCAGGCTATTTGCCAGGGCCAATCGCTGAACATAGCAGTAAGCTCAACTTACGATAGCTATGCATGGAGCAATGGCGCTACCACGCAGTCAATAGCTGCTACAAGCGCTGCCACTTATTATGTAACTGTTACTCAAAACGGATGCAGTGGCGCAGCAGCAGATTCGGTAGTACTTACCGTAAACGCTGTTCCAAGCGCATCGGTTAGTGAATTAGGAACTGCTTCGGGCTTTGCCTTGTTACAGGCCAGCCCTGCAGGCGCCAGCTACCAGTGGTTAATGCAAACTTCGCCAAATGGTTCCTACACCCTTACCTCGCATACCACACAATTAGATACTGTAGTTTGTACTTCAACAGCTACTTACTATACTGTTGTAGCTACCGAAAATGGATGTAGCGATACGTCTTCTGCCCAGACTGTGTTATGCAGCGGATTAGAAGATATTAGCTCGCTGTTAAGCTTTACCATACAGCCTAACCCAGCTACGAATAATATTACCATTACTTATAACCTTGATGCTACCACCGAATTACACCTTAGCCTTATTGATATGACAGGTAAAAAGGTAAAAGAAATACTAAATGCTACCGAAACAGCAGGCAGCCACAGGTATTATCTGGATGTGAGCGATTTGCCATCGGGCCTTTACCTGGTAAACTGCATGAGCAACAACGGCAGCTTTAACACCAAATTCATTAAACAGCAATAACCATTTGCTTAACTATTCATCAAAAGGCGGGGCTTACATCCCGCCTTTTTTATTTGCCTAAAACCCAACTGATTAAGCTCATTATTCGGGCTACAGTTTTTGGTTTCTTTATTTAGAAAATCTCTTTAATTTTAATTATACATGAAGGGAATATTACGCCTTGTAATTACCGGATTTTTATGTTGGCCTTTTGTGGCAGGGGCACAGGCTAACTGTGCTACGCAACGGTATATTGATACTGTTTTCCATTCGGTAAAAATTGATACCGGTATTTATTTTGGGACAGCCACGCCTTACGGCCTGCTTGCCCAACCGCAAGACCTTTATCTGGATTTTTACCAACCGGCAGGTGATACCGCTTTGCTGCGGCCGCTAATTATTTACCAGTTTGGCGGAGGCTTTGTAATTGGCTGGCGCGAAGAACCCGATATTCCGCAGTTCTGCAACTATTTTGCCCAACTTGGTTACGCTGTAGCCACTATTGATTACAGAATTGGATTAGACCCGCTTGATACCAACAGCACGGTAAGGGCTTATTACCGTGGGGTTCAGGATGAGCGGGCCGCCATACGCTATTTATGCCAGCATGCCCAGCAATACCGTATTGATACCAGCCGCATTATTTTAACCGGAACAAGTGCAGGTTGCTTTTGTGCCTTTGGTAATACTTACACGGATGATTCAGACCGGCCTGCAAGCACCTATGGCAGCACCCTTGAACCTACTGATATGGGTTGCATGGATTGCTCGGGGAATAATGATTATGGGCGCCGCATACCGAAAATAAAGGCTATTGTGAATATGTGGGGGGCAATTTTCGACACCAGCTTTATACAGTTGTGGAAGGCAGTACCGACTATTTCCTTTCAGGGCGACCAGGATGTGTTGGTGCCATATACTTACGGCTATCCCTTCCAATTACCAGTTTTTCCGAAGGTGTATGGGGCATTGCCTATTCATTACCGGATGGATAATGTGGGTATTTTAAACGAACTACACCCGCTTGTAGGTTATGGGCATGAGCCCGAACTGTTGGCGCCACAGTTGAACGATACTATTTACAATTACTCGCGTAAGTTTCTTTACCCGCTTATAAGACCCAATACTTCTGCCATAACCGGCGATACCGAAGTTTGCCTGAAAAGCAATGCGCATTACTCGGTAGTAAATACACCGGGTAGTTGGTATTGCTGGCAGTTAAATGGCAACGGCAGTATTATTCAAAATACAGGAAATGCCATTACCGTAACATGGAACGATACCGGTACCGTATCAGTTAGCGTAACAGAACAAAACAATATTGATGCCAGTGGGGTAACTCAAAGTTTTCAAACCCGGGTAATTGCACGCCCACATGCCTCGTTTGGGTACAACATCAACCAACTGGAAGTTGCTACATGGAATATGTCGGCCGAGGCGAGCAGTTATGACTGGAGTTTTGGCAATGGCGATACCACCAGCTGCGTAAACCCCATTGAGAATTACCCTTCAGGCGGCACTTATACTATTACACTTATAGCGGCTAACGGATTTTGTGCCGATACTTTTGCCAATAGTGTAACTATTGACTCCTGCCCTGTTGCCGGCATTACTTATACGCTGAACAACCGGAATGCATTTTTTTATGGCGACACCACCAATACTTTGCAGTACAGCTGGAATTTTGGCGATGGGGATAGCATAAGTATAAGTACTCCTAATATTTTCCATCAATATGCGCAAAGCGGAACCTACACCGTGGTATTAACCGTTAAAAACCAACTTGGGTGTGTTACCAGCGATACTACGCAGGTAACTATTAATACCACTGGGATTAGCAATGAACCGCTTACCGGTTTTTTGGTTAACTGCGATTTGAACGGGCGTTGCCGGATTGCAGCGAACAACAATTCAACCTACCTGTTGCAGGTAATGGACCTTACAGGCCGGGTACTGTATAACACAGTTACCACGGGAGATTTTATTACTGAAAGCGCAAACCTGTCGGCAGGTGTGTACCTGCTTAGAATTTATGCAGGGCAGACAACATTAGTCAGGAAATTTGTAAAGGCAGATTAAAGCATTGTTCTGCCAGCAGCGGGTTTTCGCCATTACCGCAAAAAAAAGGCCTCTGAAAGGGAGAGGCCTAATGTCTTTTAGTGCGGTTGTTGCTGGTATTGCTGTTTCATTTGTTCAATAAATTTCTGCCTCTCTTCGGGCGTCATATTTTGCAGCTTTTTCATCATTTCCTGTTGGTTGTAAGCACCACCACCTACTGAGTGGGTACTGGTAAGCGTATATCCGCTAAGGCTAAATAATGAATCCGGGTTGCTGCGCTTTTCTGCTTTTACAAGGTCAACCTGCATGGTCATTCCCTTTTCACCTTCCTTTATACGCACGGGGAAACCTTCAGCCCCTTTGGCCTTCATGGCCTTAATAAGGTTATCGTGGCCGGTATATTTACTTTTAATATTCTCTGCTTCGCCGTAAAACGGTATTTCAGTTGAGTTCCAGTAATCAATAGTCATCCCCGTTTTTTTACTCTTTACAATAACATGGGTGGCATTATAACCATTCACCTTTTCTTTACCCACTACAGTAATTTCATAATCGTCGGTGTTTACGTCTTTAAAGTCTTCCTTTTTTGAAATATCCAATTCGCTGTAAGTTTTCTTGTCTACATCAAGCGTATAAATTTTATCGGGAGTACTTTTTAAAATAAGGGAAACTGAATTGTGGTTTATGCCCTGTTGCGCCTGCGGCCCGCTCATTGAAAAAGCCATTTCGGTGCGGGTATTGCCGTCCTGCGCATAGGTTTTCATACTACCGGACATGGTGTTAGAGGAAGAAGTAATTCTATACTCAATATAAAAGCCCTGTGCCCACAAATTAGCCGATACTATTGTAGCGCATATAAAAGTTAAAAACAGTCGTTTCATATATACATTGTTTAAGGTTAACTACAGGCAAAAGTGCAATCAAAATTGGCTAAAAACAAATGATTTTCTGACAGGCATATTATATCCATCATGACGCCGGGATGATAATACGGAAGGTAGTGCCCTTGTCAATCTCTGAACTCTTTACAAAAATGCGGCCATGGTGGTATTCCTGCACAATACGGCGGGTAAGCGAAAGCCCCAGCCCCCAGCCCCGGCGCTTGGTAGAATAGCCCGGCTCGAAAATAGTATCGAACTTATTTTTGGGTATGCCTTTACCTGAATCGGTTACATCAATAACCACCTGACGGGTATTGCCTGTAACATGAATGGCTATTTTACCCTCGCCATTCATCGCATCGAGGGCGTTTTTAAGCAGGTTCTCCAACACCCAATCAAAAAGCTGCGCATTAATTTTAAAGGTTAGTTCATCGGGGCAATCAACCGTCATTTGCACTTTTCCGCTAGCCCTGCGGCGCATGTAGCTAACGTTACGCTCCATGCAGGCTTTTACATTTTCGCTTATTAGCTGCGGCACCGAGCCTATTTTCGAGAAGCGCTCGGCCACCAGCGAAAGCCTGCTTATATCGCTTTCCAGTTCGTTAATAATGTTTTCCTTGCCCGAAAAATCGCCCATTTCGCGCAGGTATTCCACCCAGCCTTCAAGCGATGAAATAGGGGTGCCTAACTGGTGGGCTGTTTCTTTTGCCATGCCCACCCAAACCAGGTTTTGTTCGGCTTTGCGGGCGTTACTAAATGCCAAATAAGATAATAACAAGAAAGCAGTGAAGATACCCAACTGTACAAATGGGAAAATGCGCAACTGTTTCAGGGTGTCAGAGTCATCGTAATAAATATATCGCAGCACACCTTCTCCTAAATCAACAATAACCGGTTCGTGGGCGCTTTGCATTTTTTTAATGCGCTTTAAAACAAAATCCTGCGATTGCATCTTTGAAGAATCGATATTACCAAAGGCGATAACATTTAGTTTATCATCTGTAAGTATTACAGGTGTAGAAGCGGTATTGACCACTACTTCGGAAATGAAATTTTCCACCAGGTCGTTCAGTGTGCTCTTCAGTTTACTGAATAGGTTGGAATCTTTATAATAAATATAATCGCGGCTAACCTTATAATCTACAACAATGGGCGGGTACACGGAAAACTGTGCCCGGATATCATCAGGAAGGTCTTT
>DASZPC010000165.1:0-2158 GCA_035550455.1 Chitinophagales bacterium
GATGATGAGTCTTTCAGGTAAAACAAAGTCATTTTATTAAACCCGTAGTTAAGTGGTGGGTAGTTAAAGGTTTTAATATCAAATAGGGTGCTGTCGTTAGTGGTTTGTATGGTTACACCACCTAAACCAATAGGCATTGGCTGGTCAACAAACACACAACGTTTGGCGCTGCACTTTACATTGCTGGTAATTTTATAATTGAAAGGCTCATTACTGCCCGCCACGTGTAACGGCACTACCACTCCGCGCCCGCCGTTACCAAAATCATGCTGCAAATCGGTGCGTATCTTATCGCTCAAAAAATCAGCCTGTATATGCGAATCGCCAATCTGCAAAATATGTATATGGCTGTTCCCCTGTGTGCGTAGCAGGTATAGTTTATAAAAAAAAGAATCCAAATACTTCGCCCCTACTATTTCATTGCGCTCGGGGTGTACAAAAGGTAATTTTTTCGCAGTAAAATCAACCGTGCCCTTGTTTTGTGCGCTTAAACCAAAGCTTATCAATAGCATAACACATAAAGCTGCATACTGCATACTGCATACTGTAAACGGTAAACCACTACATGCTTTTCTTCTTCCTGTCATATTTCTCCTTTTCGTATAAAAGCGTTCCTATAAAAATTTCTGCCACCTTCTTGCCCCCGTAAAAAGTAAGGTGTGTATAATCCTTATCGGCCAGCGGGTGGTGGGGCATATCGGCCCAGTTAATCATCGTCGAATCGCCGCCCATAGCCTCAAAAATATTCCAGAAACAAACCTGGTTATCGGCAGCCATCTGCCGCTGCACGTCAATTAGTTCTTTCAGCATAGGCATGGTTTGGTAATCGCCGTCTATTTTAGCTGCCCTGTCGCTGCAACCAATCATCAGTATCGAGCTGCGTGGAAATGCTTTTTTTATCATGGCAATTACCTTGCTCATGCCTTTAACGTACCAATAATAGTTTTTCGCTTTTTCGCTGGCTACGTTTAACCCGTACGAAAGTATCACCAAATCATAATGGTGCAGGGCGTCAAAATCGCGGTACATTTTTTCATTTACCGAGTACAGGCCAATACCCGAATTTCCGCGCATCGAAAAATTATCTACACAAATGCCCCTGCTACTTTCAAAATCAGCCCCGTACAGCACCGCCTTGCCGCCTGTAACCGCCAGGCTAAACTGGCGGCAGGTACTATCAATCACTAATTGCTGTATTTCATTACCGTCTTTCAGGTTTATCTCCACAGGTTCTCCACCCGTGCTGTAGCGCAGCGTGGCTCCTTCGGCCTGTCCGTAGTATATTTTTTCCGAGGGGAAATAACTCAGCCTTTTGCGCCGGGGTATGCCTTCATAGCTCACTTCATCGCCATCCTGTGGTACAAACACATGCCCGGCAGGCCCAAGCGGATAATCATCGCTGTGGTCGCCAACTATCGAGTATGTTTTCCAGTTCTTAAACTCGTGGGTTATGGTTTGCCTGAATCGGTTTACCTCGCTGGTTATAGGCACAAAGCCCACACCGCTGCCGCCAAAAAGGGCTTGCAGGCTATCGCGCAGCGGGTCAAGCAATATATCACCCTCCACATACGAGTCGCCAAACCAGGCTATCCGTACTTCCCGCCTTTTTGATGAATCGAGCGCGGCCATAAAAATCCGCATTCCACTACTATCGGCAGTGTAATCTTCAATGCAGGTAATGCCGGTTTTGCAGGTATCTACATAAACAGGCTTTACCACTTTCACCGTATCCTGGGTTATATCCTTTGGCTTTTCTTTTACCAGTATATCAGCAAGCATATCTATCCGCTTAAAGTGGAAGCTGCCGATATCAAATTCCGGTATCAGGCGTAGCGCCAGCAACACAGCAATCACTAATGCGGTGCCTATAACTGTTTGTTTCAGGTAATTTTTTCCGGAGTCCATAGCGCGGGCAGGGGTGAAAATATATTTTTATACTTCACCGATATCTGTCAACGCAAATTACTTTTCAGATATTGCGGGTGCAGTGTCGAAAATTTTTGACGCACCGTAGCAGGCATCAAAAATGGCTAACCGGCTAACTCGTGAACCTCTTTTGTACCTAGCACAAAAGCCTTCATATCGCTGGCATTCGGAAAGCCCGGAACATCTGACAATTTTGTAGATTGGTAAATAAATGGGTTCGGGAATTTTCTTT
>DASZPC010000166.1:0-6241 GCA_035550455.1 Chitinophagales bacterium
CGCTGGTGCTAACAGTTGGGTTTTGGGTAGTGCTGGTAAAGCTGTTAGGGCCGGTCCACGCATAAGTGGCGCCGCTAACACCGCTGGCGTTAAGGGTAAGGGTAGTGCCCGAACATACCGGGCCGTTGCTGCTTACCGATGGCGCCGATGGCGTGGTTGGGTCCGATAAAGTTATCGTTCCCCCCAGTGGCGATGAAGAACAACCATTTAAGGTCACCACTATATTAGTATAAGCCCCGGCTGTTAAACCGCTAATTACCACCTGGCCAGTACCGTTAGCGGTAATAAGTACAGGGCCCTGTGGCACTGTGTTTTTAGCATAAGTTACCGAATACTGGGTATTCGCAACCAGGCCATTCAGTGTAATCTTACCATCCGATCCGCCGCAGGTGGTTGGGTTGGTGTTGCTGGTACCGGTAATAGCCGGTGTTTGGTTTACCGTTACCGTTACACAGGCCGATGGGCTGGTACAACCATTCTTGGTTTGTGTGGCACAGTAGCTGCCCGTCATAGCTGTGGTAGCGTTGGTAATAGAAGGGTTTTGTGTGGTGCTGGCATAGCCGTTAGGGCCGTTCCAGCTATAAGTAGCGCCGCTAACACCGCTGGCAGTCAGGTTAATAGTGTTGCCCGAACATACCGGGCTGTTGCTGCCTACTGTTGGGGCCGATGGCGTGATTGGGTCCGATAAGGTTATCGTTCCGCTCGAAGGCGATGAAGAACAAGTGCCCAGGGTTACTACTATATTAGTATAGTTACCGGCATTAAGCCCGCTAATGGTTACACGCCCATTGCTGTTGGCGGTAAGGGTAACCGGGGTTTGCGAAACACCATTTCGCTGGTAGTTAACCGTATAAGTTTGGCCAACCGTTAAGCCGCCTATAGTAATGTAACCGTTTGAACCGTTACAGGTAGTAGGGCCCGAGGTGCTGTCAACCGTAAAGGTGGGCAGTGGGTTTACCGTGGCGGTAGTACAAGCCTGTGGGCTGGTACAACCGTTTACCGTTTGTGTGGCGCAATAGCTTCCGCTCATTCCGGTAGTAGCATTCGCGCTAACAGTTGGGTTTTGCGAATTGCTGGTAAAGCTGTTAGGCCCTGTCCAGTGATAAGTTGCGCCACCCTGGCCGCTGGCTGTTAAAGATAAAGTTGAACCTGCACATACAGGGCCGTTATTGCTTACTGTAGGGGCCAGTGGCGTGGTAGGGTCGCTAAGTACTACAGGCCCGTTAAATGGCGACGAAGTACAACCATTTAAGGTAACTGTAAAATTAGAATAAGAACCTGCACCCAGGCCGGTTATTACAACCTGTCCGCTACTGGCGGTAAGGTTAACTGGTGTTTGGGCAATACTGTTCTTACTATAATTAACTGTATAAGTTTGGCCGTTGGTTAAGCCGGTAATAGTAATAGTTCCGGTAGTGCCGCCACAGGTTGTTGGGTTAACGCCCGAAACACTGCCAATCGTAGGCGTAGTGTTTACTACCACATTAACATTAGTTGATGCAGGCGAGGTACAACCGTTTACTGTTTGGGTTACACTATAATTACCGCCCATAGCGCTGGTTACATTGCTACGGGTAATGGGGTTGCCAGTAGTGCCGCCCGCATCAGGAAAAGTCCACGTAAATGTAGCACCGCTTTGGCCACTGGCAGTTAATACCAGCGAGCCGCCCGTACAAACCGGGTTAGGTAACGCAGTAAATGTGGGTGCCGATGGTGTTTGGTTTATAGTAACGTTTACTGTTGCATTGCCCGATGTACAGGTACCATTGGTTTGGTAAACCGTGTAAGTACCACCCATGGCGGTAGTTACATTAGTACGGGTTACAGGGCTACCGGTGGCAGTGCCGCCGTCAGGGAAACTCCAATGCAGCGTATAACCGCCAAGCGCTGTAGCGGTTAGCGTTAATGTTCCGCCCGAACACAATGTATTTGGCGATGCCGAAACACTGGTTGGTGCAGCCGTGCTGTTAACCGTTACAGTGGTTGAAGCCGCCGACGAAGTACAACCATTCAATGTTTGTGTAACCAGGTAAGTACCCGAATTAGCCGTGGTGGCATTCGTTATACTTGGGTTCTGGGTACCGCTGCTGTAGCTGTTAGGGCCGGTCCAGCTATAGCTGGCGCCGCTTTGGCCACTGGCAGTAAGGTTAATAGTACCACCCTGGCATACCGGGCTGTTGCTGCCGACAGTAGGGGCCGATGGCACTGCATTTACAGTAGCCGTCGTAGTTCCCGGGTACGATGGGCAACCATTAATTGTCGATCGTAACGTCATTGTATAAGTACCCGTTACAAGCGTACTGGCATTGCTTATGGTTGGATTCTGCAAAGTACTGGCAAAACCGTTCGGGCCGCTCCAGTTATAAGTTTCATTAGCAAAGCTGTTTGAATTTAGTTGCAGCGTTTGCCCGGCACATATAGGGCTGTTGTTCGATAAGGTAGGGGCTGGCAATGTGGGGGTAACTATAATGCGCACCACCGCCAGGGTATCGCTGGCACGGTTACAGGCATCATTATTAACTATACGCCTGAACCATGTTGCGCTGGCACTGTCAAGTTCGCCCGGTGTATAATTCTGGCCGTTTGCGCCGCTTATCGAAGCCCATGTTGCACCACTGTCATAGCTTATTTGCCACTGGTACGAACTTATTGTAGGCAACCCGCTTGGGTAGGCGCCACTGCTACCATTGGTTTGGTTGTTTTGGTTACGGATAATTGTTGGTATCAGGTACGAAGCAACCCCGGCTGTTATAGGCGCAGGGGTTTGCCCGCAGGTTAGGGTTTGGTTACCGCCGCCGGTAATCGAGTTACCGGTAAGGTCCGGTGGGTTCGACATACTAACCAATATTGGCTCGCCACGGTTGGTGCTCGATAAGCGGTCCGATGTAAGCGTATTTTGTGTTAAAGGAAAGTCGTTACTGTTGGTGGTAATAGCCAAATAAATACGGCAATCGTTAAATTTAATACCACGCTCGCCAATAGGGTCATAGTCATCATTGCTACCACCCAGGTAAGTACTATATTGCAGGGTGGCGCCGGTACTACCGGTTAGTTTAAAAAACACCGCATCGTTGTTCGAGTTATCATAGGTGTTGGTTTGAACCGGGTTGGCAGCCGTGGTAAAGTTCTTGCTATCGGTATAACCCAATACATACACATCGTTATTCTGGTCTACGTTCAAACCCATCATATTCACCTCATTGCCCGAGCCGCCTACATAAGTGCCCCAAGTAGTGGCCGCACCGCTTACCGGCAACGAAGCCACGAAAAAGTCGTGCGAGCCGCCGGCATAGCTGGTTTGCAAGGTTCCGCTGGTTACGTTTACACTGCCCAGGCCGCTGGTAATACCGCCAATAAAAAACTGGGTTTTGGTGCTGTTAACCTCCATACACAAAATCTGGGTACTCTTGCCCGAACCAGAATTATAATACCTCGACCAGTTACAGTTACCGGTACTTTGGTTCAATTGTAACAGCCAGCCATCCAAATTACCGCCTAAAGTGGTTTGGCCCGATGGGTTGTTGTAAGATATATTTGAACTACCGTTGGTATAACCGCCAATATCAATATTGCCCGAGTTGTCAACTACCGAAATAGAAAAGAAGTTATTGTTATTGTTTGAGGTATACTGCTTGGTCCACTTCAACGTACTTAAGTCGCTGGTAAAACGCACCGCATAACCGTTGCCATGGCCGTTGCCCGAAGTGGCAGTGGTGCCATTCGGATATGTAGGCGCCGGCACATCGCCATCGGCCGAAGTGCCCGATTGCTGGTTAACCGAACCCACTGCTATCAGGTCAAAATTATTGCCACCGGTAGGGTAAACGCGCAAATCATAAGTAGTAAGGCCAAGGTCCGCGCTCGAGGTACCAATTACACGCACCAAAGCGCCGTTACCGTTGGGGTCCATTTTAATAATAAACGATTGTCCACCGGTGCTGCCCTGGCGCTGTGTCCAGCCACCGGCTGTAAAGCCGCTGCCGTATGTCTTGCTCCAGTTACTGCTGGTGGGGCCGGTTATATAAAGGTAGCCGTCAAGGCCTATGGTTAAGGCATATGGGTTATCGCTGCTCGATGCGCCCAAATAAGTTTGCCATACGCGGGTACCGCTGTTGCCCGGTGTGCTGGGTTCCTGGTATTTACCTACAAATAAATCGTAGTTGCCGTTAGTGCTGGTTTGAAAAGCGCCTACCGTAATCAACCCGTTTTGGTACTTACCGGTTACATATATATATCCCGACCCATCTACATCTATACCGTGGCAGTGGCTATCTGCCGAGGCATTATTGCTTATCATGGTGGCCCAACGCATCACAATCGGGTCAATTACCAGGGTTTGTTTCTTATCGTAAGCAGGTATATCAAAAGTTAAAGTGTTTTTGCCGGTAAGGCGGTAAGTTATCTTTATTGGGGTATGCTTGCCATTGGCGTCTACTAAGTAGCTAACCGGGCTTGGCACCTTCATATCGCCAATGCTGGTAGGCAGTATAATGTCGCCGTCTTCATTTAGTTTCAAATCGCTAATGCCATCCATTTGTATTTTAATCTGGCTGGCATCGGCGCCGGGCTGTACAATAATGTCATTCTCCAGGCTTCCTTCATCGCCGGTGTAGTATTTTACATTTACGCCGCTATATACATTGCGGTAGGTAATTTCATCAAAACTGTGTACGCCGGTATAGGCTTGCCCCGGCACCAGATAATTGTAGTAATCAGTACTAATACCTGTTTTATCCATGCTGGCAGCAGTGGCTTTGTTGCCGCCAATAAAGTTAAACCGCCAGCCATGGCCTCTTAATATAGGGGCAGGGCCAAGGTCACGCTTGGTCATTCCAGGCATCAGGCCGTGGTCAATAGCCTCTAGTTTGGTATCATACTCGGCCAATTCGCCAAGGCTTTGTGGGTCGTAAGCGCCTATCAGCATACCATCGGGGGTAGCCAGCATCTGCCCACCGGGCACATCGGCCCTGAAAAGCACATCCGAAGGCCACTGTCCTTTGTTTTCAATAAAAGCTATAGAACTGTTGCCGGTGCCTACTACCTGCTGCAGTTGTTCATCGCTTAGCTTTTTGCTTTGTTGTGCTGCTGAGCTTTGCCACATCAGTACCAATGCCGTTAACAGCATTGCATAACCATACTTAACGCCTTTCAGTGTAAAATTACGTTTGCCCATAAATGTATGCTTTGAGAGAGAAATTTGTGTATCAGGGAGTATGTCTTTATTCATTTCCAGTTATTATCCAGGTATATAAAAAATAAGAGGCAAAGAACTTATTTCTCAGCCTCTTATATATTATTCCATTATTAAATTTTTATTTCCCACATAGGCAAAAATATAGCCAGCGGCTGTATTTACAAGTGTGCTTACACTCAAAATATCAGCCAAAAGTGCCAAACGCCCAAAAAAAACTACATCAATAGGGATAACTTTATCCATAGTGTCAGCTGGTTAAAACTATCAAGCCTAAAAAATCCAATCCATGTTATCCCCCTAAAGCTTACCTTCTTCTGCAAAAACGAACCTGTGGGTATCTATAAGCTCAGGGGCTTCTACTGCTTCTTTCGTATCGAGGCCGAAAAATACCAAATATCCTTGAACCACCGTTTTTTTAGCCCCCTTTTTTTCGGGAACCAAGTGTTTTGTAGAATAAATAGCACAGAAATATTAAACAATTGTTACCCCTACTCCCCGCTCAAAACCCAACGTTTTTAAAATCCTTGCAAAAGCTATATTTAAAGCCTTAAAAAATACCGCTTGTATGGAAGAAATATACTTAACCGAAAAACTGAAACAAATACTGCCCGGTGTTAAGGATTTTGTAATAAACGAACTCATTCCGCTCGAAAAAGAATACGCCAACAAGCCCTTTGCCGAAACAGCCAAAGTGCTGGAGGGCAAGCGCGAAAAAATAAAGGCGCTTGGCCTCTGGGGCCTGCATTTGCCCAAAGCCGAAGGCGGACTTGGGCTTACGCTTTGCGAATTTGGCCAGGTAAGCGAGGCCCTGGCTATGGCCCCTCTTTTTGGCCATTACACCTTTAACTGCCAGGCGCCCGATATTGGTAATATGGAGTTGCTCAGCAAATTTGCCTCTAAAGAACTAAAAGAAAAATACCTGCATTCTTTGTTAGAAGGCAAAACCCGAAGTTGCTTTTCTATGACCGAGCCCGAATTTGCAGGCTCAAACCCGGTGCGGCTGGGTACCACCGCCGTTCGCGATGGCGGCGATTACATAATTAACGG
>DASZPC010000167.1:0-7756 GCA_035550455.1 Chitinophagales bacterium
AAATTTGCTGACCGCGATAGCGCTATCGCCAGAGAGAAATATTTTAAAAGTGCGGCAGGCAGGCGTTTTTTAAAAAAGATATTAAAGCAGGTCCCGTAGTTCAATGCCCGCCCGGCTTACGCCGTTCGGACGGGGATAGAATAGAAGTTTCCTAAACTTTTGATACAGGTTCCCTGCCCGAAAGAATGATTCTTTCATTCAGGCGGGGATTCCTGTCGGGACTACACTACAAGCGAAGTTCTGCTAAAGCAGGGTTCGCTTTTTATTTTCAATTTAAACCTACATTTTCACCCATCTTTCTCTAAATCGTCCATTATTGGTCAATACCTCCAGCACGTAGATTCCTTTGGTAAAATTGGCTACATCGATAATTTTATTTTGCAATTCGGCACTTTGATAAACCAATTGGCCAGTGCTATTGTAAATATTTACGCTCATTATTGCTACGCTGCCTGTTTCGATAAACAATTGATCAGTGCCGGGATTGGGATAAATATTAAAGTTGGCCTTTGGCGCAGTACTTATATCTGTTGCAATAGGGGTGCCGATAACAATGTTGAGGCCTGAGGGGACTGTAACGCTATCTCCATAATTATCCTTTATTATCATCTGCATATTGTAATGGCCGGCTGCAAGGCCGGTAGTATTCCACTGTGCCACTACACCATCCGTAACGGGTATGGTATGAATAGAGTCAGTAATCGTCCAGGTGGTATTGCCGGATAATTGGTAAGCAACATAATAACTGGCAAAGCTCATCAGGTGGCTTGCAGGCCCACGCAGGATATATGCTGAGCCGGTAAGGGGCACAGTATAACCAGAGTCGACAGTTTGAGGTGGTAACATGCCTACCCAAATATCAGATGCGTCGTAAGCAATGGGTGGTGATAAGGTAGGTGTTTGCACCATGATTAAAAGGCCGCTGTCAACAGCATAACCTGTGGCTGCATTGATAGAACAAAAGCCAAGCAGCCCTGTACCCCCTTGTTCAGCCCGTGCCGGGCAGCTAAGTCCACACCCCGATGCGCTTTGAAAACCAAAGCCACTCGCCCAAAAATACCCCCCTGAGCCATCGGCAAACATGGACGAACAACTGGTGTGGCCGTGGCCACTGGTACCTATTTCTCCAAGTATACAACTTGTAATGTCAACATAGGTAGTATCGGTGGGATAGACACCCCAGGTTTGCACTGAACAGTTGTTGAGTTGAAAGGTGCGGTCAGAGAAAAATGTTGGCGAAGTAACATAGTTGGAATTATCTACCAAACCTTGTGCTATGCCGGTTTCGGTTCCTTTGTAAATAACTGCCACCGATCGTATGATGGAATTGCTGATATTTACGGTAGTAAGGTTTTCGGGCATCAGCGCCCAGTGAACCTGTGCAATATTATCAAGTTCAATGCTGTATTGCAAGCCGTTAACACCGGTGGAGTCTGGCCCAAAGGCATAATGCTGTAATTGGTAGCCGTTGGGGAAGGCCCAAGTCAGCCCGGCACCGCGTTGAATGTGGTGCCACACAATAACAGTATCTACATTTTTGAGGCTAAGCAGGCTAGTGTCGGTTGCCACTATTTCGCCTAACAGGTTCGCTGTGTCAACAATGAAGTTTGCGTGGCCATTTAACCCGATGGTAGAAGCACTGGATGTAAAATGGACATTTTGCAAATTGAAGGTTGCCGAATCGGCCATACTCCAGGGAGTAGCAAGCTGATTAAAATCCAGCGTGCAATTACGCATGTGTAATAATCCGTGGCCATCGCCTTCAAGGCCCCATTGATAAAAATATTGCTGGGGAAAAAGTAAATACGAATTAGAGGCTTGGACCTGGCCATGGCCAGTAACTATAAGCGCTCCGTTTATTGTGGCATTGGCGTTGTTAAAGATCAGTACTCCATCGTTAATCACAGCCACCGGTTGACTACTTTGCCAGTTACCGGTTACGACTAATGTATCGTGAGGCGTAGCACCTACATATAAAAAACCGCCACCGCTTTTCATGGTGTTTGCTTGTTGAGGATTGGCTCCATAATGATATTGTTGAAGCAGATGACAGATACCTGAGGGTTGTACAGCTGTATATTGTTTGGGTAAAGCATTTACCGGTAAAGCATTTTTATTTTCTTCCCATGCCTTTTGCAGGGCTTCGTTTATTTCCTGTTGGGGGAAATAATGTCCCTTAATAAGACTCTGAGAATGACTAAAAACCGGAAACAGTAGAACCAGTAATAATAGTTTCATTGTAGGTGTTTTATTTTTAAAGCTACACTTTTTTGGTAGAAATGAACTGGTTGAAAATGGGCCACATATAGTGGAAACAGGTTGAGATTAAAAAGCGAGTCAAAGCGACGTAGAGAAAAACGCAGCGGATATGATTAACACCTAATATGGCTTTGATAAAAATTAACCGCCTGAATATCACTCCAAAGGTTCGATAATTCGATTTTGAAGTCTACCCATGTTTTTTGCCTATGTTATAAAAAGTATCGCTCACGACTTTTATTATAAAGGACATTGCGAAGATCTTGAAAAACGGTTAATCCAGCATAATAGTGGTATGACACAGTCCATTAAACCGTATCTGCCTTTTAAATTGATATATCACGAAAAATTTGCTGACCGCGATAGCGCTATCGCCAGAGAGAAATATTTTAAAAGTGCGGCAGGCAGGCGTTTTTTAAAAAAGATATTAAAGCAGGTCCCGTAGTTCAATGCCCGCCCGGCTCACGCCGTTCGGACGGGGATAGAATAGAAGTTTCCTAAACTTTTGATACAGGTTCCCTGCCCGAAAGAATGATTCTTTCATTCAGGCGGGGATTCCTGTCGGGACTACAGTTTCTTAGGTAGTTTTCTGAAAACTATGAGTGGTTGGTGAACGAACACCAACCACGGGGAAAAATTTAATCTCGCCATGTTGGCGTTGTTCTTAATTAGGGTCATTGTAAAACCTTTTTATACCTGCCTTAGCAATGCACTGTCATAATTAAAGTTATTTCGGAAGTTACAATCGTATTTTGCCAGGTGTTTCATTGTTCAAAACCAGGGCTGTTTGCGTATCATAAAAGCCCAATAGGATAAACTTGCCCTCCATCGTTTTCATTTCTGTTAAGGTATTGAACTCCAGATTGTATTTGAAAAAACTAGTATAATAAGTGCCTGATGTTGAATCCTGTATGGCATAAACAACCGTACCGGGTTCGGGGTAGGAAACAAATTTACCCAAGTAACATTTGGCCTGCCCGCCAAAAAGCCCTTTGTAAACCCAGGTAAAATTTTTCAAATTTATTTGGGCAACTTCTGTGGGGCTGCCGGAGCCGTTAAAGGGCATGGAAAAAAGGCTCCCATTATAAAAAATGGGATTGATAATTCTAAATGGCAGGCGGCTGCTAAGCGGAACAAGATTACCAGATGATATATCGTAAAAAGATGTTTGGCCGTTTTTATAATCGAACCCACAAACAATATTTTCATCTATAAAAAACAAGTCGCCGATTTTTTGCTTAGGGTCAGTTTTTAAAATTAACCTGGGCTTGTTTTCAATATCCAGAATATTACAATTAGGATATCCTTCCAGCATCAGCTTTTTCCCTGATGCTGATAAGTTCATCTTGTAAAGCTTATCTGAAGCTTTTTTTTGAAAAGCTATCTGCCATGTTTTAGTTTCAATAAGTAAAAGTTCACCCTCGCCGAGCAAGCATAGAAGCCTTCCATCTGCCAAGGCTTGCACGTGGTGTCCAAACTTCCTGCGGTTAAAATCGGTAGAGTGTATTATTTGCAGGGTAGTGGCATCAAGCACCACTAATATATCATCGTATTTGGCGGCTAAAAAATTACCGGCTGGGGAATAACCATATTTATCCAGTTGTAAACGTCTGAAATCTGAAACCTCGCCGTTAGCCAGGTGCTCCCCTGCCTTTTCGGCAACGTAAGCCCGGGCTGCCTCGGATGTTTTGCAGTCAACGCTGTTATCGGTGTATCCGTCATTTCTATAGTGCCTTTCGCCTACATAGCCATCATAGTCTTTTGTATGATAAACCACATTCTCGAAAAAAGTGTATTGATGTATGTGGCCAGTTAGTTGCGCAAGTTGTTGCATGTTTTACGTTTTAAAAGATTACCGTTTTCCCTTAGTTGCTCCAAGTTGTAATCATGATCGCGAAACAACACCTCTCAATCTATAATATGTATTTTTCTGTAATTTATATATTATTCATTCACAGCTAAGAATTACTTCGGAGTATAGTCTTTTCGTGTTCCAATTTGTAAAACACCAGCCGATAAATCATCAAAAATCCCGCTCAATTAAAATAATCGTCTTTCATTCTCAATTCATAGCCAGCGTAGAAAAAAATGTCACAACCTTTAAAATCGGAATAACGGCTTATCGAATCAGGGAAGTCAGACCAAGTAGTAACCGGATCGCCCGAAAAACCGTGGATAAACACTATGGCTTTACCTTCAGTTTTTTTGACCAATAAACCCTGCTTTTGTGGGGCCAATTTTTATTGTTCTTATCCAATATTGCCCTAAACAAAAAATGGAAGCTAATAAATTCCATCAGAGGTACTATTACAATTTGAAAATAGATCAGAATTTTTTTGAGACAGTAAAAATGTACAGTGATAAAAATATACTTTTCAATAAATAGCTAGCCAGAAACCAATCAGCCTAGTGTGACATACTTTAAGTGTAAGCCCCCTGAAAATAGTATAGGATGAAATTAAACAGAAGCCCTAAATCACATCTTTATGAAAGCATATTAAAACCTTCTGACTGAATTATTTGTGATAAAGGATCCGTAACTTATCTTCATCATCTTATGAAGACTATTTCTTTTATACGACAAATACAAAGGTTCGGTAGTAAAGTTGATTAGCTAAGTCTATCTCAGCAAAATACCAGTTTCAGAAGTTTATGTGGCGACACAATAACGAGACAATACAATGTCGGCTTCGAGCGCCCTCTAGATCATGAAAATTAATGGATATTAGACTTTTGCAGAGCAACAATGAATTTATAACTTGCGAATGCTGTTTTGGCAAAAGCTAACTGCCTGAATATCACTCCATAGGTTCGATAAGCCTATTGCTTAACCATTAACCCAAAAACAAGGCGTGGAAATAAAAAGTGTATCAAGCCAATAAGCCCTTTAATGGCACGCTTTCAAGCAGGTTTTCCTGTAAGCCTTCACCGGCCATTATATAGTTTGCAGCCATAGCGCCCGAAGTATATGCCGCTTCCATTAACATGGTGCAATTATCCATCTTTACCCAATCGCCGGCAAAGTAAAAACCCGGAGTGCCGGTTTTTATACCGGGGCGTGTATTATATTGGTTAGTGTGAAAAGCTGGGAAATCATTTTTATGCTGAAAGTAGCGGTGTTTAATTTCCATATTTTCCAATTCGGGTAAATAATGGATTAATTCTTCCAAAAGGTAATTTTGTAATTGTTCACCCGCTATGCCCTGTGGTACGGCATAACAGTGTAGCTCGAATATACCCCCCTGGTTTTTTTCGCTCCATGCTTTCGATTCCTTTTCCATTTTGTGATAAAAAGTAATACTGTCAAGGCATTTCAGCCTGTCGGTAAATACAAAAAATGGCAGGCCCCGTTCCTGTTCAAACCGGTTTGTCCAGATACGTAGAACCGCATACCCTCCGGACTCTTTCATTGTCCGAATTTGTTCAAGCAGTTGTTTATCTGTTTCAAAACCAACTGCATTTTTTATAATGGATTTTGCCGCCTTCACATCGGTGCTAAGCACGCAATAATTGAAGTTCCTGCCATTTACATTAAACCCGGTTTCGGATTTTTCAAGGCTTGTAACCGGTGTGCCAGGCAAAAAAGTTGCCCCGCTTTTTAACAGAAACTGTTCGCAGTAGTGAATAAAACTATCGTAAAAATTATCGTCCAGTACATCATGTATAAGCCCTTCTTCATTGCTTAGAAAATAAAAATGAAACCCTTTTATTAACTCTGCCATAGACATGTCTTCCGGCTCGGCAAAAAAGGCCCGTGCAAACGAATTAAACATCAGGCGCATTTTGCCGGGCATGTTAGTACGGCTGGCAAATGATGCAAAGCTTTCACCGTCAAAATTTTTATAGGTGTGTTTGAAACTGAACCTTAACAACTGAATAAAGGGCATGCTAAAAGGGCTGATAAGGGTTTTCCAGTTTATAACACCGTACTTCCGTAACCCCCACACATTCAGCAAGGGTGTTTTATCGAGGCCCTTGAAACCGCTTGTTTCGGTTTTGTTGAACATGATAGTGTAATCATCGATAGGTATAAGGTGCCGGTAAGCCCCTATTTTGCGCATAAAATTCCGCAGGTTATAATACTGCCTGAAAAAGCCATGGTAACCATGTTCGGTACGTAATTTTTCGCCGCCCGATTCAAATTGCCAGCAACCAATTTTCCCCCCCAGATAAGGCTCCCGCTCAAACAGCGCCACCTCAAAGCCTCTTTCAGCCAGGTTGCAGGCTGCACTTATACCAGCAATGCCGCCACCAATTACGGCCACAGTGCGTTTTGTTGTAAGTTTTAGTGGTTTGGTGGCATCGGGGGTATTTAAGGCTACCTTATAATTACCCAACCGTTTCTGTATGAGCCTCCTCAGCATTTTGTTTTACGTTTTTGTTCCACAATTTTGTAAATGCAAAAGTGAGTTCATCCGGTTTTATCAACATGTCATTCAGCTTTTCAATGCTGTGCCAGTGCCTGTTGCTTTCAAGAAAAGCAATATCTTCTTCCACTATTTTTGTGCTTTTGCGCAACATAAACCATTTGGCAAACCGGTTATTAAAGCTGAAGATGTTTTTCCAGGCAGTAATTTGTATCATCATTATGTGCCCCGCATCAATTTCATAGAAGTGCTCGTAGATGACCATTTGACGCGATGGCATAAGCATGTGCGCCGGAAAAGAAAGCGCCAGCTTGCTGCTGTGCGGAAACCAATAACCGAAATGGGCTTTTATTTTTTCCTCGAAACCAAAATACAGTTTTTCGAAGATGCTCCCTTCGTTATCGCGGTAATACCAACCTGATAAAGACTTTTCAGAGACGGTTAGGTGGTAATCAGGCTTTTCATTGTGCAGGTTACCCATCATGGTTTTTATGCTTTTTCTGTGTACATGGTTAATATGGTGCGAATCGAACAGGCTTTCAGCAACCAATTTCAGGTTGGCCTTCACCACATGGTAATTGTACACTATCGGCCATTCATCGAGTTCGTTAAAGGGTGGAATTGATGCCGCTTCTATTTTGCTTTCATCGCCAATATATACCCATACCGCCTTATGCTTTATCTTAACCACGTAACTTTTTACACAGGCCGCGGCGGGGATTTTTTCATCAGCACCCAGCGATGGAATGTGTTCGCATTTTCCGCTGGCGCCAAATTCCCAACCGTGATAGCCGCATTTAATCCGGCCATTTTGCAGGTAGCCCAACGAAAGATGCACATTGCGATGACAGCACCTATCCTGTAGTATTGCTACACCGGAACCATTGGTTTTAAATATTACCAGTTCCTGCGCGGCAATTTTACGCTTTATGATGGCCTTGTTTTTGAGCTCATCTACAAAACAAGCCAGGAACCACTGGTTGATAATCATTTTGTAAGTGTTTGTGTACTTTAATCTCAAAAACGTGCCAATACGATTAAAGTTCGTTTTAACGGATGTTAATGAACGATATTAATTGATTGGGGGGCCTGCCGGGGCTACTTAATACTAAAATTGTTTTTAAAGCATT
>DASZPC010000168.1:0-5784 GCA_035550455.1 Chitinophagales bacterium
CCGTTAATGTAGCTGCCGCTGCCAATCCGCAGTTCTCCTTTCTTAAAAACCGAAATCCTGGTTTTTTCAATGCTGCTCCATATACGTACGTTATTGCCTATTTCAAGGTGGCCGTTTATTGCCAGGGTGGGCTTGCTTACACATACCACGCCTTTGCCTTTAGCTGCTTTGCGTAAATAAAACTGCGTAAGCGCCAGGTTAAACAGCCTGTTTATTACCCGCGACAGTAGCTCAATGTATTCGCCAATGCCTTTCTCGGCATTGTCTATGCTCCACCTTTCGTAAAACCTTACATATTGTTGGTATAGCAGTTCCATGGTTAAACGGTTTGGTATATCCTTAATAAATTAATGGCCGAGAGGCTCCAGCTAAAATTGCGTATGCGCTCAAAGCCCCTGCCTATCAGTTCGCTCCTCATGCTCTCGCTTGATAGCGATGTGCGCAGTGCGCCGGTTATATCAGTTTC
Source organism: Chitinophagales bacterium (assembly GCA_035550455.1). Lineage (GTDB taxonomy): Bacteria > Bacteroidota > Bacteroidia > Chitinophagales > LD1 > Bog-950. Next base: position 467 of record DASZPC010000168.1, read on the forward strand.
ATCAGTAGGATCAACCAGCAGGGCGGCATTTCCTGCCACTTCAGGCAGCGCCGAGGTATTAGAAGTAATAACCGGTGTGCCGCAGGCCATTGATTCCAGCACCGGTATGCCAAAACTTTCGCGCAGCGATGGATATAAAAACACTTTGGCTGCTGCGTAAATAAAAGGCAGGTCGCTGTTATAAATGTAGCCGGTAAGCTGTATGTGTTGTTTGTAACGTTGCAGCCCGGTTTTTTCTAGCACCGTTTCCAGGTCTTTTTCGTTCACATCGGCAATTACCAAAGGCAAAGCATTTTTAGTGGTGCCCACATACCGTGCATAAGCTTTCAGCGTATTGGGCATGTTTTTCTTTGGGTCGGTGTTGCCTATGTAAAAAATGTATTCCTTTGGCAGCTTGTATTTTTCGCGTATGCTTTCAATTTTCTGCGCATCGCCGGTGGCCTTAAAGTGGCGGCCAAAGGCATTGTACACCACGCTTATTTTATCGCCGCCAATGTGCAGTGTGTTGCTAATCCTTTCTTTCTCGTAGTTCGAAACGGTAATAATGTGTTTTGTTTGCCTTACGGAGGCCGGCACAATGTATTTGCGGTAAACCCAGCCCAGTTGCTGGTACAGGTTAAACAGGGGGCTGCCTTTCTGTTTGTTTTCTAAAAATATAACATCGTGCAGCGTAATAATAGTGGGTACCGGGCAAAACACCGGTGCAGTGTTCGAGGTGCAGTGCAGCACATCAATTTTGTGTTTGCGTATGTATATAGGCAAAAACACCTGTTCCCAGTCGGCATAAGTTAAGCCGGGCACTTCTATAATTTTGAAGTTCGGCGTTTCGCTAATGCAGGCATCTTCGCCTTTTTTCACAAAAATGAAATACTGGTTGCTTTGGTCAAGCAGTTGCAGTGCTTTAATAAGCTCCAGCGCCACTATGTCCATACCATGTTTCTTTTTCCTGAAAATCCGTTGTGCTTCTATTCCTATTCTCATAACATTTTATTTTGAGTGATGAGGCGTATGTAAAAACCTTTTAGATGCACGGCCCGATGTAAACAGCGCAAAACCCATATTGATAAACACCCTTGGCAATGCCATTGCCGCACTGGCCGATGCCGAAAGGCTTGTTTTAAACCTTAAGGGCAGCACCAGCGCAATAGCTAAAAGCACATTGGCTATAAGCGTTACCACAAACATGGTGGGGGTTAAAAAAGCGCTTACCAAAAGCATAATACCTGCCAGTCCTAAACACATTACACGGGGCAGCAATAAAAACTGTAATACTTTGTTAGCGTAATCAAAATTGCCATGCAGGGCTTTGCTTATGGCCTTGCCAAAATTCTTTTGTAAAAAATACACCTGTGCATACAGCCACCGGCGGCGCTGGTTTACAAACACATCGTGGTGGGCTACTTTCTCGTCATATACCAACACCTCTTCGGCGTATTCCATTTTAATGCCGCGTTCCAGCAGGCGCAGTTCAAGTTCTTTATCAAAACCCGAAAACACATCCATGCCCTGCATCACTTCTTTAAACAGACTAAACTCAAAGCCCATTCCCGAGCCAATAAGGCTCGATGAAAAACCGAGTGCCCTTTGCCCCTTGCGGAAAATGTGGTTGTTGATGATTTCGCTGTAAGTATCAAGCGTTGAAAGGCTGTTGCTGCTGTTTTTGGCCACCCGCCTTGCCTGCACCACTTTGGCGCCGCCCAAAAAGTAGCGGTTCATGTTTTCAATAAAATCGGGCTCAACCGTATTATCGGCATCCATTATAATGCAGTTGTCGTAGCTGCCCGCGGTGTGTTCCAGTAAATAGTTAATGGCGCGCGCCTTGTTCCTTTTATCCGAAACCGGCAGGCGGCAAACCGCTGCGCCAAATTTTTGTATGGTAATAAGCGTTTCTTCTTTTAATGCATCGGCTATTACCACCAGCTTGTAGCGGTGTTCAGCCGGGCGTTGCGCCATAAAGCTTTTTACCGATTGTATTATTACCTCGTCCTCTTTATAGGCTGGGTACAGCACAAGGGTATCAAGGCCTCTTTCGTTGGCTGCTTTTTTGGGCGCCTGCCGGGGCATAAGCCAGCCCGCCACCGAAAAAAGGTAGAGGTAAAGGGTGTTTGCCACCAGTATAAGAACCACTATCCAGGCTACGTAAACCATGGGTATATCGTGTTTTTGTTAAATTTTACGCCGAAAAGGCGGCCAGGGAGGGTATTTTTCGACAAACGGGGTTAAAAAGCCGACAAACGCGGCATTACACCCTTTGGGGGCTGTGGAACAAATTCCACCAAGCGCCACGGGCTATGGCAAGGCTGTTTTGCCACCGCCCTTGTATTAATTCTCGCAATAAATTAACCGGTATGGCTATCATATAGGTATAGGCCACAGCACTTAGCCGGTTAAGCCCGCTAAAATTCTTTCGTGAAAAGTAAATGCGGTTCCGGGTCATAAAATACGATTTCATTGGGCTTGCCTTGCCCACCGAAACCGACTGTTTATGCAGTATCTGCGATTGCCCGTTGTAATAAATATCAAAGCCTGCCCGTTTAACCCGCTCGCAGTAATCGTATTCTTCATAAAAAAGAAAATAGCTATCGTCCATTATGCCCACTTTATCCAGCACTTCCCGCGAAAAAATCATGCAGGCCCCGTGGCTTAAATCGGTGCGGGTTTCACTATCAAAGCGGCCATCGTTTTTTTGCATATAGCCCACCGTTTCGCCCCGGCAGGTAAGCGGGTTTATTTTATTGGTGCCCGCGTATTGTATCAGGTTATTGGTATAGTAAAAAACTATTTTGGGGCTAACCACGCCCGCCTTATCATGGCGGGCAAAGGTTTCGAGCAGCGGCTCAATAAACCCCGGCGAAACTTCGGTATCGTTATTAATAAGCAAAAGGTAATCGCCGGTGGCCTTTACTATGGCCAGGTTATTGCCCCCCGCAAAGCCCAAATTGGTTTTGCTTTTTATTAATTCCACTTCGGGATACTTTTCCTTTATCACATCGCAATTTTCTGCCGATGCATTATCCACCACCAGCACCTCTGTATTTTTCCACGTAAGGGCGCGCAGGCTTTCCAGCATTTCGCAGGTTACTGCGGCCTGGTTATAGTTTACCGTAATAATGGAAACCTTAGGGTTTTGCTGGCGGTACATTCCGGTTTTCTGGTTTTGCTAAAAAAACAATTGATACATAAATCATAATAGCTGTAGGCATTTGCCCAAAAACCTGGTTGCCATAACTGGCCACCAATATGCCGGCAAGCCCGCAAAAAAGCGCTATCAGTTGGTTCCTTGCTTCGGGGTCAACCGTTTGCGCAATGGTTTTTATCGAACTCACTACAATAATCAACAGTACCATGAGGTAAAGCACCAGCCCTACATAACCAAACTCGGCAGCAATACGCACATACCAGCTATCGAGCGCCAGGTTGGCCAAAAAAGTATTGGGGCTAAAGCGCTGCCCCCAGTAACCGGCGCTGCCAATGCCGCCGCCCAGTATATGGTGGTCAAGATAATTGGCTAAACGTTTTTGGTTTTCCACGCGCACCATCAGCGAGGCATCGTTCGGGTTCATGGCGGTGCGTAACCGGTTAATCTGGTAAATGCCCTGCCCTATAAAAGTAAATTTTAAGATACCCAGAAACGTGCCGAAAATAACGGTGCCGGTAATGATAATTTTCCAGTTGCGGATTAAAAAGAAATAAGCAAAAAAGCCCACCACCGGTATGGCAAAGGCCCCGCGGGTGCCCGAAATAAGCATACCGTAAAAAGCAAAAAAAGCGGTTACCCAGTAAAAAACCCTGCGGGCAGTTTTCTTTTCGTTGATGGAAAGAATAAAAGCTACCAGCGCCGTATGCGCCTGCGATGCGCCAAACTGCCCTGCATCTGAATAAAAAGAAAACACACGCAACCTGCCAAAAAGCATGTGGGTGCTAAGGTTGCCGGGTATTTCGAGCCAGGCTTTTTCAGCTTCATCTAAACCTATGTATAGCTGTTTAATGCCCCACAGCGTACCCAGTATGGAGCATACAAACCATATATTAATAAACCAGTTAAAATCTTTGCTGTGCCTTAAATAAAGCAGCCCTATCATAATGGTAAGGAATAAATACAGCGAAACCCCGCGCATGGCATAAAACCAGGCTTCAAAACTTCTCGATTCGGGGTTTACAATTTCCATGCAGTTTATCACCATCCAGAAACCAACGGCAAAAAAAACCGGTGTTTTCAGCATCCCCCACTGCAAGCCTTTAAACTCTTTCATAAAAAAGAGGATAAACATTATTACCAGTATAAAGTCAATTAATAAGCCTAAAGGCAGGTTGGGTTCATAACGCGCAGCACCGGTAGAAAAAAACGCTGCGAACATTAACAGGTAAAAGCCCCAGGTAAGGTTTTTGGCCATGGCCACCAGCGAAAGCAGCGCCACCGCCACTACAATTAAAAGCGTGGGCAATAACATTTCCCCTTTTAGTATGGCAAACGATACCAGCATCCCCGCCAGCAGCACCGGCAAATATTTTTTTGCAAAATCGGGGTAATATGTGGCTATGGTTTTCATTTCAACACAAAGTTGAACCCGGTGCGGATGTTTTGTTTAAAAAAGCCCAGCCCTGTGCGGCTGGCTATAAAGTAAAAGCCCGATGTAATGCCGGTTAAAGCGGCGGCTATGCTAACGGCGGCCACCCCTTCCAGCGAGTGGAAGAAGTAAAGTGCCATAGCATTGCCGGTAATATTTACTATTACCAGCAGCGAGGTTTTATACAAGTTGTAATGGGCAAGGCCCAGCGCTTCCAGTGTTACGCCGGTCATCCGGTCAATAACCAAAAAGAAAACATACACCATAAATATGCGCAGCAACACCGCCGCCTGACTGTATGCCACCGAGCCGCTTAGTAAATGAATTACCTGGTCTGAAAAAATAAACATGATTAATGCCACCGGTAAAAAAAAGGCCATTAATAAGCCTACCAACCGGCTGTACTTTTTGGCCAGCAGGTGTATGTCATCCGCGCATTTGCAAAACTCAGGCAGCGCATGCGATGCCACACCGCGCAGTGCCACCTCAAAAATTTCCACTGTTTTTTGGGCCGCACTGTATATGGCAACCGCCCCTTTGCCTAAAAACGCGTCAATCATAAAAATATCGGCATTGCGCAGCAGGCTGCCCATTATCATCGACCCCGATGTAAACTTTCCGTAGCTTAAAAAATAGGCCAGGTGGCTGCGCTTTATCAGTGCAGGCACCAGTTTTATTTTGCGTATATAAAACACACCTATCAGCGCGCTTATAGTATAACCTGTAAATTGGGCTATAACCAGGTATTCG
>DASZPC010000169.1:0-3482 GCA_035550455.1 Chitinophagales bacterium
CAGCCAGTCAAGGGTTTTCACCTCGTCTTCCGTATATCTTACTTCTTCCTGTTTGTTTGCCATAAGCCTGCTCCTTTTATTTTTAGCTAGAAAGCCACATTTCAATAGTGAAAATGTCGGTCCAAAATTATACCTGTGCGCGCAATGTATATGCGCACTAAATTTGCTGCGTGAATTTACAGCGGCTGCGAATGTAGAAAGCCCTGAGAAATTAACAAGTAACGTTTAACTGTATGGATGTGGACAAATTTTAGTGCAAACACCCGCAAATACACTGAAAAGCACGCCGTTATTGAGTTAATTTTTTGCAAATATCGGTGCGCATTATTGCCGTTTAAGCTATTTATTTCAACATTGAAACAATGAAAAACATTCTTTTTTGTCTGTTTGGGCTTGCGTTTTCCACCCCGCTGATGAGCCAAAATGGCAAGTATTATTACGATGAGGCTATTGAAAAAGCCCGCTTGGGACAGCTCGACTCGGCAATAATGTTATTCAATGCATCTATTGCGGTTAAACCCGATGAATATGTTGCCTGGTATAACCGGGGAATAGTAAAATCTATGATGGGGCATTACGAAGATGCCCTGGCCGACCTTGAGCAAACCATTAAACTAAACCCCACGTACAAAAAAGCCTATTTCAACCGGGGGATGATGAAGAAACATTTAGCCAACTACATGGGGGCATTACAGGATTTTACGCTTGCTACCCAATTAGATACAAACTATGCCGAAGCTTATTTTGAAAGGGGCATTGTTTACGAAATGTTCTATAAAAAGGAATTAGCCTGTGCCGACTATGAAAGGGCTAAAACACTTGGCGATAAAAACGCTATCCGCAAAGCAGAGTCATGCAAAGACAGTTCTTTAGCTAAAGACACACACCCAATTTTATGGCTTACAAAAACTGCCGATAATATTAAATATGGCTTTAGCCCCGAGATACCTGTAAAAGTAGGGGCTGGCCCGGAGGGTGGCATTGCTAATGAACACATTTACCTTGATTTACTGCGCGATGCAACCGGCAACCCGGTTACTTACCAAAAGGTAAGCAGTTGTTGCGCTTATGCTTCTGAAAATGCCCGCAATGGACTGGCTATGGTTGATAAATATGAAATAACCTTTACCAATGGTTCCGGCGAAACAAAAACAGCTTTCGTATATCTTTCAATGTACGACTACATAGAACCCATGGTTTTAATGGGTTTCAAAACTGTAAAATAAAATTGCTTACCGTATAAGGGTTACATTCCCCGAAAGTTCCACCGGAGCATCGCTGGTGCAAATGCCTTTTAATACATAAACGTAAGTGGCAATAGCGGCAGGTTTACCGCCAATGGTGCCATCCCAGCCCTGGCTTATATCGTGCGTCTCAAACATCAGTTTCCCCCAGCGGTCAAATACCCTGAAGTAATCCAGTTGTTTTAAACCAATGCCACGAACAAAAAGTTTGTCATCAAGGCCATCGTTATTAGGCGTAAAAGTATTGGGCACAAAAATCATTTTCGGGTCGCAGGCTACTACTTTCAGTATTACTGAATCAATGGCTTTGCAGCCAAAATCGTTAATAGCGGCTACATACACTACCTGGTCTTGATTAATGGTAATGTATGGCCTGCGGCAATTGGTGCAGGTCAATGAATCTGCCGCTGGTGTCCACACATAGTTCACCCTGTCATGCGATGCAGCAAATAATTGCACGGTTGTTCCAACCGCCACAGTTTGGTTATCGCCTGATATTATATCAGGAATTGGGTTAACCTGAATGCTAATTTCAGCAGTATCTGGTATACAGGTTGAACTGCTTATAATAACAGTGTAGTTGTAATCGCCTGGAGGGGCTGAAAAAATTGGTGATTGGCTGGTAGCAGAACTCAGGTGTTGCGATGGGGTCCACATAAAGGATGTATCTTTTATTGAAGCTTCACTCACAATTACATCCAGCGGAAAGTCTGTTGCCTCGCATACCATTGTATCGGTTACTGCTAAATCTGCAACCACTTTTGTTATCGGCCAAATCTTAACGATACGCGAAACCGAACACCCCAGCGAATTACTACCCGTTACACGATAAATAACCGTATCGGGCGGCCACACATAAGGATTAACAACCGAGGTATCACTTATATACAAATTAGGGCTCCAGGTAGCCGAGGCTACGTTTTGGCCTGCCTGCAACTGGATCGTATCATGCGGGCAAATGCGGAAATTGATGCCGGGAAATATTTGAGGCAGCGGATCCACATTAACGGTTACGGTATCGGTAGCCGAACATCCAAGGTTCGAGGTAACCGTTACATAATAAGTAATCGTATCGGGCGAGGATGTAGTGGTAATGCGGCACGTATCGCAGGTTAAATAATCAGGGCTCGAACTGGCCGTCCAGTTAAAATGGTCGCCCGATGTTAAAGTAAACTGTACGTAGTTGCCCCGACATACAGATGTATCTCTTGGCAAATTGGGGTACGGAATAGCCCCTACCAATACCGTATCAACCGGGTAGGCCACAATACATCCCAAACTATCGGTAAGGGTAAATACAGGATAATAAGTACCCGGGGTTGAATAGATATGGGTAAGGTTAACTGTATTATTAAAAGTGGTGCCATCGCCCATGTCTTCAATGCTTGATACAGTCGAGGCTGTTGTACCGGTAACAATAACCGATAATGGTTCACAACCGGCATCGGGCGTTAAATGGAAATGGCCGATAGGGCCCCGCACGTGTATCAACTGTATGTATTGCCTTGAGCCTACACAACCAAAAGAGTCGGTAGCGGTAAGTGTAACAGTATAATCGCCCGGGAAAAAGTAAACATGCAAAGGGTCGCGCTGAACGCTGCTGTTCCCATCGCCAAAATTCCAAACCCAAGTCAGGTCATTTCGCTGAGTGGTGTTATTAAACTGAACCGGGAACGGCGGACATGGAGAGAAATTAGAATTCACATAGAAATCAATATTGGGCGTATCAACATGAACATAATTTGAAAGCTTAAACGTGTCCTTACATCCAAGTGAAGAATAAGAACTGATTAATGTTACAGTGTACTCACCAGAAGTAGAATATGCGTGCGTTGGACTACGTAACGTTGAAGAATCCCCATCGCCAAAATACCAAATAAACCTGTTAGCGTTTGTAGAGGACAGGTTAAGAAAATTAGCCGCCTCTCCGGGGCATAAAACAGTATCGCCTGAAAAATCTGCAATAATCTCTATCGGTGTAACAGTCAGCCTGTAATTACTTTTGCACCCATGAGAATCGGTAACAGTAAGGCTTACTATTTCAGCCCCGCCGGTATCGTATGTATAAACCGGGTTTTGTACAAAACTGCTGTCACCATTCCCAAAACTCCACACATCAGAAACAATACTTCCCAAATACGAGCGACTCGAATCCCGGAAAGTAATGATTAGTGGTGTACAGCCTGATATGGGGGTGGCAGAAATACGCGGATAAACACCGTAAACCACTACATAATT
>DASZPC010000170.1:0-2365 GCA_035550455.1 Chitinophagales bacterium
AAGGTTACCTCTTTGTAAATGTATTTTAGCAGTTTTTGCTTGTCGGCCTCAAACAAAATTACCTTTGGGAAGCCGAAATCTTCAGTGTAAAAATTGTCCATTAAAGAGAGCAGTTTTTGCTCGTGCTGGGCCAGGAAGAAAAACAGGACAATATTGCCTGTAAACAATATAAAGCGTATCCAGGCGGGTTTAAAAAAGGGCAGGCTCCTGAAGGTGATGCTGTAGCGGAAATAAGTGATGAAAAGGAAGACGTAAAATGCATTTATGCGCCAGTAGAAATAGTCGATTTTAGATACAACAGGCCATAAAACCGCATAGGTAAGCATTGCTGTTATGGCAAGCCATAATACTTCCCGAATCAAATAGAAGAAAAACTCGTTTTGAAATATTTTTTTTACCATCTTTATAATTACTTATATTCGCGCCCCTGATTTTTGTTAATCAGGAAGTGCGAAGTAAAGGATATTTTGCCTTAAAAGGGCTAATTGCCGCGGCAACTTTTTTTGCGGTTTATTAGTCTAAAGTGCAGCCTATTTTTATTTTCGTGCGACTAAATCTATAAACTTCCGATCGATGAAAAACGTTTTACGAGCCGCAGCCCTTGTTATACTACTCGCGGGATTCTCAAGCACATTTGCTCAGTTTCCGGGCTGCCCGGCAGTAAGCACGGCCACTCAGGTAACAATTCCCTGCGGTCAAACGTGTACTACATTAACTGCCAATGCATTTAGTGCAGCCGCTACCACCTCCTACAACGTAGGGGCAATTAGTTACGCTCCGCCCTTTACGTTTACCCAGGGCACGCCTATCCTTGTGGCTACTGATGACCTTTGGTCGGGGGTTATCAACCTCCCATTTAACTTTTGCTTTTTTGGCAATACTTACAACAAAATTATCGTTGGCTCAAACGGTGTAATAGGTTTTAACACCGCCAATGCGGGGGCTACCAATAACTGGCAAATACCCGGCCCAATCCCTTCAACGGCTCATGCCGACCTTGAAAACTGCATTATGGGTCCCTGGCAGGATTTGGACCCAACCTATCAGGGTGCTCTACATTATGATATCCAAGGTACAGCACCTTGCCGTACTTTTGAGGTTTCCTGGAACAATGTGCCTATGTATGGCGACCCTAACAGCTTTACCACAGGCTATTGTACCACTGCCTATTCGCAAAGCCAGCAAATTGTAATTTACGAAACCACCAATGCTATTGATGTTTACATCAAAAATAAGCAATACTGCACCGGTTGGAATAATGGTTACGCGGTTGAAGGTATTCAAAATGCAACCGGTACTGTGGCTTATACTGTTACCGGCCGTAATGCCACTACCTGGAATGCCACCAACGATGCTTACCGTTTTACCCCTTCGGGTGCGCCAAACTATACCATTACATGGTTTCAGGGCAATACGCAAATAGGCACAGGCTCTAATATACAGGTTTGCCCTACTACCGGTACACTTTATACAGCTACTGCCACTTACACTAATTGCGATAACTCAACCGTTCAGGTTAGTTCAGCAGTATATGTGGGTTTGGCAGGGTTAAATATTCAAATTGATTCTGTTCATCAGGTAAGTTGTAATAATGGCAATGATGGTGCGCTTGTAGCTAGTATTAATGGTTCTTCCGGAGTTATTTCTTACGGCTGGACGCCGGGTACGCCGGGCGATACCGCTATTTATAACCTTACCCCGGGAACTTATATATTTTCAGTTTCCGACTCAGCGGGTTGTACCAAATCCGATACCGTTGTGCTGGCTAACCCAACTGCGGTTTCGGTAAGTGTACCAAACGATACCGTTACCAGTTGTACCGGAACTACCAATAATGGCACCCTTACTGCCAATGGCAGCGGCGGAACGCCGGGCTATGGGTATGTATGGAATACCACTGCCACCACGCAAACCATTACCGGCCTCAGCGTTGGTTCCTATAATGTTACCGCTACCGATACGCATGGTTGTACGGCAACCGGTTCCGGTAGTGTGTCCGTCAGTTCCTCGGCGCTCAGTTTAGGCGCGCCTCAAATTACCAACGTCAGTTGTAACGGCGGCACCAATGGCCAAATCATAGTCAGCCTTACAGGCGGCTCCAGTCCAATAACCTATTCTTGGTCGGGGGGCACTGTTAATGGCGATACGGTGTCCGGCTTGGGTGCGGGTACTTATACCGTAACTGCTACCGATGGCAATGGATGTTCGGCCACAGGGTCGTACACGGTTACAGCCCCCAGCGCTGTAACTTTTGGTCAGCCAACTATAACCAATGCCACTTGTGGCAGTAACACGGGCAGCATTACCGCCTCAGCAAGCGGTGGAACAGGAACTATAACTTATACCTGGAGCAACACATCAACCG